>MHER01000109.1 GCA_001805205.1 Nitrospirae bacterium RIFCSPLOW2_12_42_9
TGGATACATACTGCGAATAAGATCGCAGACTTCTTTGAATTGTGGATGTAGTAAAGGCTCACCACCGATAATACCTATACGACCTGGCCAATCCTGTAAGGTTTCCAAAGCATGCTTGAGCTGGTCCAACGACATATGTTGTCTTTGGTTATTACGAATGTGACTATTATAGCGTGAGCAGTATAAACAATTAATGCCACAATAATTTGTTAACTCAATCTGACAGCACCACGCTTGGTAAATTGGTATCATATATCCTCTCTCCTAATATAATAGAATTATAAGAAAAAATAGAATATCATAAAATGAATTAGATAAATTCGTATCTTTTTTACATACATTCTATAAATATTTATAGAAATGTCAAGTAGCGGTTATAATAAGTACGGTTATAATAAGTATAGCGGTTCTAATAAATATCATAGGATTATATTTGGAAGAATTTTAGATTTGTGGGTAAAAAGAGAGGACTATTTCATCACTTTTCATATTGGCATTATCAATGATATAATTACAACGTTAAAGTTATAAAAGGTATCTCCATATGAAAACATTATTTATATCATCTGGTCAATCAAAAGTCTTATGTCCCGAGAATCATAATTACAAGCTTTTTGATTATCCTTATTATTTTATTCAATTATACAAGAGATTTGGTATAAGGGCGTTAATAAAGCAATTTCATTTTTCCAGACGCAGACCTTTTTCAAGGGGACTAATTAATAAATATGCGCCTGAAGGTTTTGGGATCGAGATAGGGGTAGGCTTTTTTACAATTGCACCCTTGAAAAGGACAATATTAACTGATGGATTTGAGACGCACGGTAGTGATAATTCAATAGCAACGGATTACTGTAAGGCTGATGATATTATGGCACCTGATGAGAGTTTTGAATTTGTCTTATCAGAACATGTCTTGGAACACCTTAGCGACCCTGTTCGAGCTATTAAAGAATGGAAAAGGATTCTAAAGCCCAAGGGTAAGATCTTTCTCTTTCTTCCCCACAAAGAAAGAACATTTGATAGAAACAGGGAGAGAACCAGGCTTGCCCATCTCTTTGATGACTATTCGATGCAGATTTCAGCTACAGATACGACCCATCTTGAAGATTGGATTAGAAATGTTATTAGACCTGGCCTTGCCCCTCAATATAAATCAATCCCAGCGGAGAAACATCCAGAGCTTGGACTAATACACCATCACGTTTGGACGGATGAAGATATTTGTGAATTGCTGCAAATATTAGATTTTAAGATTCTATACAGTATTGATTGTTGCCCTGATAGGGGGGATAGCTTTGTTATTGTGGCAGAAAAGAATTAACCAATATAGCATTATGCCAGCAATTTCTGGAGAATTATTCAATATTACATATCGCATATAACTGTCCTTATACCACCTGCTGCTATTAGGCTTAGAACTTACAAAAAAGCTTTTTCTGAATCCGCTATAAAACATATCCTTTCTCTTTTAAATACTCTTTCAATGCCTCTTTCCATGGCATCATGTCTTTGATGCCGAATTGTGTCAGGTTTCTGTTTTCAAGCACAGAATATGCAGGTCTCCTTGCCTTTGCACCATATTCAGAGGCAGTGGTTGGAATAAGGTTGGCTTTTATGCCTGTCATGTCAAATATTGACTTTGCAAACTCATACCATGAGCATTCTCCGCTATTTGTAGCATGATAAATCCCATATTTGTCTGTCTTTATAAGCTGGGAGACCTTTGATGCAAGTTCTTTGGCATATGTGGGGGTCACTATCTGATCTGATACTACTTTTATTGTTTTATTCTCTCTTGCAAGCCTTATCATCAGCTCAACGAAATTTCCACCCTTGCCACTTACACCTTTTGCCCCGTATAGGCCGCATGTCCTTATTATATAATGCCATGAACATATATTTCTCACGAAATACTCTCCTGCTAATTTTGAAACAGCATAGACATTTAAAGGATTAGGTATATCATCTTCTGCATAAGGAGTTTTTTTCTCTCCGCCGAAGACATAGTCAGTACTGAAATGGACAAGCGGGGTGTTGAGTTCCGAGCATATCATGGCAAGGTTTCTTACTGCAAAGGCATTAACGCTGAAACTTTTTTCAATATTGTCTTCACATTCATCAACGCGATGGTAGGCTGAGGTATTGATTACGATATCCGGAAGGTTAGAAGATATTATATCATTCATCTGCTGGTAGTCGGTTATTTCTATATCAAGGTGTGTAAGCGGGATAATGTTATCATCCTGAAGGATATTGACCAACTCACTACCGAGTTGGCCTCCGGCACCTATAATCATAATCTTCATATTTAATTCCGGGCAGGGCCGCTATTCAGCAATCCTTGTTGCTTCATCAATTAACATCACAGGTATATCATCTTTTATGGGATAAATAAGTTTGCAGCTATCGCAGATAAGGCCATCCTCCTTTTCACTAACCCTGATATCTCCTTTACACTTTGGACATGCAAGGATATCAAGCAATTCTTTACTTATTCCCATAGCAACCTCCTTTATTGCATCGAATGGAAGCATTTTATCCTCCTTTCACATCTTGTTATACACTAATTTCGTTTTCACTGACTCGAATACTTCTTCCACTGTAATGGACTCCATGCATAGAGGACTTTCATGTTTGCATGGTTTTCTAAGACATGGGCTGCACTCCATATTCTTTTTTATTACAGTATGATTATCTCCATAAGGACCTGTAAGCCTATGGTCAGTCGGGCCAAATAAGGCGATGACAGGTGTCCCTATGGCTGCTGCTATATGCATTGGGCCAGAGTCATTAGTAATAAGCAGATCAACCCTCTCTAACAGGGCAGTAAGCATCTTAATGGATGTCTTACCTGTTGCAATCGCATTATCACCATTAACAAGGGATGAGATCTCTTTTGAAATCCGGATATCTTCCTTACTGCCGAGGATGATTATACCTGCTTTCAGTTCTTGAATCAACCGGTTTATTAAGGTTGCATATGATAAAGCAGGCCACCTCTTCTTTACCCACCTTGCTGATGGATTAAAAGCAATTATGGGCCTTTTATTGAAGAGGTTATTCTGAATAAGGAATTCATTTACCCATTCTGAATCTTCAATCTCAGTGTACAGGGGGAAATGTGGTTTCACCTGCAAATCCCCCCTTCCCCTCTTTATTAAAGGGGGAGTAAGGGGGATTTTTAGTGTCCTTTGTGTAAGGGTAGGGTAGTCTCTTGCGATGGGTTCAATGGCCAGCATATACTTGTCGACAGCATGCATAGCCTCATTCTGTACATCTACCTTTTTATTATAAAATAGATGTGCAAATTCCCTGGCATTTGAAAACCCTACCCTTGATTTTGCCCCCGAGAGAATGCTTAAAAGACCGCTGCGGAACAGACCCTGCAGGTCAAGGGCAGTATCATATTTCATTTTCCGGATATCTATGACCGTTGATAGGAAACCGCCTATCCCTTTTTTAAGTATAATTACATCATCAAGCAGAGGGTTTCTTTCGAGGATGCCTTTCCATGTCTCTTTTACAACCCAGCCTATGCAGGCATCGGGATTTGTCTTTCTCAAATACCAGAGGACAGGAAGACTATGAATAATGTCACCGAGGGAGCTCGGCTTTACAATGAGGATGCGCATATTCCGGGTATCAGGGAACGGACTATTGGTAGCGGATAAGGAAGAACCCCCTCTCTTTTTCCCTCCCCCTTTAAGGGGAATGGAAAGGGTGGGGGGAATTTCTGCTACTTGCTGTCTGCTACCCCTTACCTGTTGCATAATCCAGTTAACAGCCTCATTCAGATTGGATGCTATATGGTCTGGTTTATCGTCATTGGAATAAATGTCAGGCAAGATGCCTGTACTATCCACTGTCTCGTCAGATAGTGTGCCTGACTTATTAAGAGATTTTAGCTCTTCTGCACCGTATCCGGTCTGTACAAGGATTCCCTTTGCACCTACACTATGAGCTAGTTTGATATCAATGATCTTATCCCCTATGACGTAGGATTTATGGAGGGTGATACCTTTTTCCCTTGCGGCCTTAAGGAGCATTCCTGGCTTTGGTTTCCTGCAGACACACCCCTCGTCCGGGTGATGTGGACAAGTATAGATGCCATCAATTTTAACACCATTATTCTCAAACTCCTTTACCATCTGTTTATGAAGTGAATCGAGAAAATCCATTGATAAATAACCACGGGCCACACCGGATTGGTTAGTTACGATAATAACAGGAAGGTTATTCTGGTTCAATTTACGTATAGCTTTATTGACATTTGGCAGAATCCTGAATCTGTCAAAACTATCAATGTAGCCCGTTTCTTCGTTTATTGTCCCATCTCTGTCTATGAAGACTGCTATATTCATTTGAAAATATCCCCCTCCCTATCCCTCCCCCTCAAAGGGGGAGGGGAAGGGTGGGGGTGATTAAGCTATTTTTCTAAAATATTTACGACCCCACTTATTACATCATCAACACTTATTATATCCATGCACTCAAGATTCGTTGGACATTTACGTAAAAGACAGGGGCTGCATGGTAGCTCCTTCTTTATGACAGCATCCCTGGCCCCCAATGGCCCGGTTACAGACGGGTCAGTGGAGCCGAATATTGCAACAACGGGTATACCCAGTGCTGATGCTATGTGCATCGGTCCTGAGTCATTTGTTATAAAGACCTTGCAAAAAGCAATAAGGGCCATAAGCTCACGAATAGAAGTCTTCCCTGCAAGATTCACAATGGACACTTCTGCACTTTTGATTATATCTTCAGCAATACTTGTTTCACCCTGGCTGCCGAAGACTATCACCTTAACATTATAACCGTTGATCAGTGTTTTTGCTACTTGTCCGAATCGGTCAGGATACCAACGCTTTGAAGAGCCGTATGCAGCACCAGGGTTGATCCCTATAATCAGGTCATCAGGGGTTATGTTATTTTTACTCAGGGTTTCGAGGGCATGATTGGCTTCATCTTTTGAAACATACAATAACCTATTTTTATCCGAAAATCCTTTACCCTCCCCTTCACCCCCTCCCATCAAGGTCTTTACTATATTCAAATAGTATTCTGTATGATGCAACCTTCTTGTTTCTGAATTAAGTCTTACAGGAATATTCAGAAGGAAGCCCCTGCCATCCCTTTTATAACCGCATCGCAGTGGAATGCCGGCAAGTCGTACTAACATTGCAGATCTGAATGAATTTGGAAATAGTACAGCGAGGTCAAACTTATCCTGACGCAGTTCCTGGCTTTCAGCCATCAATCCTGTCATACCCCCATTTTTAAAGAGAGATGAGGATGGTTTTGTTTTATATGACCTTATCTCATTTACATATGGACATT
>MHER01000110.1 GCA_001805205.1 Nitrospirae bacterium RIFCSPLOW2_12_42_9
TGAGTATGAAGAACAATGCTGAGTTGATACACTATGCCATAAAGAATAACCTCATCTAAGTCTTCTAAGGCACACACCTATTTTTGTAGAATAATTCTGACATTATAATCATTCATCTTCTTACAATAAAATCATTGTTGTTACTATTGTATACAAATTGTTGGTAAAGTATATTAAGACAAATAATAATCCTGATTTATGCACCTGCTGGTAAACTATTATCCTGGGGGAGAGATGAATAGCACATTAAATCAGCCAATGCTTATAACCACCAACAGGATTCAAACTATTATACAATCGAGAGGAAGTATTAAACTCTCAGAACTTGAGAGTATACTGGATGCATCTTACAATCTTATCTTCCTGGCTATTTACCATCTTTCATTAGAAAATATGATAAAAGTCAGGAAAGGCGAATGGGACTTTATTATTTCTAAATCTTGAACAAACAGATACCCCAGCCCATCAGGTAAATGGGCATTGTCCGCAAAGTCAGATCCCCTGACCTCTATTTCCTTGGGAACAGGGGATCTGACCCCCTCCAATTTACCACTTTATTATACCACTTTATTATAATTGACAAGCCATTAAGAATCATAATAAAATCAGTCCATAAAAACTTATCTTGAGGAGGTATCATATGCCTGAAGCAGATATTATGTCCATCCTGAAAGAGACCAGGATCTTTCACCCTTCAAAAGAATTTAGTAACAAGTCGTATATTAAAAGTATGGAGGATTATGAGCGCCTGTGCAAGGAGGCAGAAAAAGACCCTGATGTTTTCTGGAGCAGGATAGCCGGGGAACTTCATTGGTTTAAGAAATGGGATAAAGTGCTTGAATGGAATCCTCCATTTGCCAAATGGTTTACAGGGGGTGAGATTAACATCTCATATAACTGCATAGACAGGCATATCTCCACATGGCGAAGAAATAAGGCTGCCATTATCTGGGAAGGGGAACCAGGGGACTCGAGGATTCTTACATACCAGGAACTACATCGTGAGGTATCAAAGTTCTCAAATGTATTAAAGTCACTTGGCATTACTAAAGGTGACAGGGTAGCCATTTACATGCCAATGATCCCGGAGCTGCCCATAGCAATGCTGGCATGTGCAAGGATAGGTGCAATTCATAGTGTGGTCTTTGGGGGGTTCAGTGCAGAGGCACTTAAAGATCGTGTCAATGACGCGAAGGCACGTCTGATAATTACGGCTGATGGCGGTTACAGGAGGGGTGAGGTCGTTCACCTTAAGGAAAAGGTTGATGAAGCAGTAACACATACCCCTGGTGTTGAGAATGTAATTGTTGTAAAACGCACCGGCAATAATATACAGATGAAGCAGGGACTCGACCACTGGTGGCATGAGCTTATGAAAGATGCATCAGACAGGTGTGAAGCAGAACCTCTCGATTCTGAACACCCGCTATTTATACTTTATACAAGCGGGACAACCGGAAAACCAAAGGGTGTGGTGCATACCACAGCAGGATATCTTGCAGGGGTATACATAACAACGAAGTGGGTCTTTGATATAAGGGATGAAGATACATACTGGTGTACAGCAGATATCGGATGGGTTACAGGCCATAGTTATATTTTATACGGCCCTCTCGCTAATGGCGCTACAAGTCTTATGTATGAAGGCGGCCCGATGTATCCCCAGCCTGACAGGTTCTGGGAGATAGTGGATAAATACAGGGTGAATATTTTCTACACTGCCCCTACTGCCATAAGGTCCCTTATAAGACATGGAAATGAATGGCCATTGAAACATGATTTAAGCAGCCTGCGTCTTCTTGGCACAGTTGGAGAGCCGATAAATCCTGAGGCATGGATATGGTATCACAAGTATATTGGACGTGAGAAATGCCCTATAGTGGATACCTGGTGGCAGACAGAGACAGGCATGATACTTATTACCCCACTCCCCGGGGCCATACCAACAAAACCGGGTTCTGCCACAAAACCATTCCCTGGAATTGTTGCAGACGTTGTATCCAGGGATGGAAAAACTGTGCCGCCAAACCAGGGTGGATATCTTGTATTGAAAAAGCCATGGCCGGCCATGTTACGGACTATCTATGGTGATCCTGATCGTTATAAAAAGCAGTACTGGAGTGAGATTAATGGAGTATATTTCACCGGTGACGGGGCCCGGCGGGATGAAGACGGATACTTCTGGATTATGGGCCGGATCGATGATGTTATAAATGTAGCAGGACACAGATTAAGTACCATGGAGGTAGAGAGTGCGCTTGTCAGTCACCCGAAGGTAGCCGAAGCTGCAGTGGTTGGTAGGCCTGATGATATAAAAGGCCAGGCCATATCTGCCTTTGTAACACTTGATATCGGGTACAACCCGTCAGAGGAATTAAAGAAAGAGTTAAAAGAACATGTGGCAAAGGAGATCGGGCCAATAGCAAAACCTGATGATATAAGATTTACTGACACACTCCCTAAAACAAGAAGCGGCAAGATAATGCGGAGGTTGCTCAGGGATATTGCATATGGAAGGGACAAGGTAGGAGATACTACAACACTTGAAGACTACACAGTCCTCGCAAAGCTGATGGAGGAAGAGGAATAATAGATTTGTTATGAAAACCAAAGTAGAAAGCAGGCTTTTCTGGTATCTAAAAGATGGGACCGAACTTGACCTTGAAAATCCATCCCATATTGATCTCTATGTCCAGCAAATCCTTTCTCATGGAAAGGCAGAGGATATCCAAAAGATGATAAAGATACTTACCCCTGAGGTGTTTAGAGAATCCTTTAAACGCATAAAGAGATTTCTACGACGAGAAGTTAGAAGATTCTGGGAGATAGGACTTGGAGATACTGGAGAGGATTCATAAAGAAATACTCGTTCACCTTAAAGAAATACCTGAGATAGAGGCATTCTACCTTACGGGTGGCACAGCATTATCTGCCTTTTATCTGGGCCACAGAAAAAGCAATGACCTCGATTTCTTCACATCAACAGAAGAACTAATCATCCCCTTTAGCTTTAAGATAGAAGAAACTATGAAGGGAAGAGGATATAAGATTGAACGTACAAGGGGTTTCCATTCCTTTGTAGAACTGATCGTAAGCTCTTTGCGTGGCTCAACAGTAATACACATTGCCCTCGATTCACCTTACAGGTTCGAGCAGCCCAGAGATTCAGAAGAATTTCCTGGTTTGAAAATTGATAGTCTTATCGATATTGCAACAAATAAACTTCTTACAGTTTTCGGTAGGGCAACCCTTAGAGACTTTGTGGATGTCTATTTTCTTATTAAAGAAAATTTTTCAAAGGCTGAGCTCATAGAAAAGGCCAGGATAAAAGATCCTGGTTTTGATCTATACTGGTTAGGAGTAGCTTTTGAAAGAATTGATGATTTTTCTGCTGATTCTCCGGAGATGCTTCTTTTAATAAAACCATGCAGTATTGAGGAACTCCGGATTTTTTTTGACGAATGGAGAAAGGATATTTACAAAAAACTTACAGAATCCGGATAGGAGATACCACAACACTTGAAGACTACACAGTCCTCGCAAAGCTGATGGAGGAAGATTAATCTACGGCATGGAGATGGGGAGCCTTGTCATCACGTAATTCTGGGGACATCTTACGTAATTCTGCGTAATTCTGGGGACACCTTACTTAATTCCCCATAGCCTGGACTATTTATTTTATCATAATCTCCGTAATAGTTCTTATCTCCGTAATAGTCCTTCTTTCAGAAAAGGCATAAAACATGCATTATTACACCAGCAACCCCTTTATCTTTATTTCTT
The DNA here is from genome assembly GCA_001805205.1 of Nitrospirae bacterium RIFCSPLOW2_12_42_9. GTDB lineage: Bacteria > Nitrospirota > 9FT-COMBO-42-15 > HDB-SIOI813 > HDB-SIOI813 > HDB-SIOI813. Next base: position 3,784 of record MHER01000110.1, read on the forward strand.
CATTCAATAACTAACAACATCAAAATCGACATGGCAAGAATAGCTCGGATTATAGCGGGAGGAGTTCCCCACCACATAACGCAAAGAGGAAATCGCCGGCAGATGACTTTCTTCTGCGACGAGGACTATGTATTATATCTAAAGCTCATGGCCGAGTGGTGCCTACAATGGCAGGTGGAGATATGGGCCTATTGTCTAATGTCTAATCATGTTCACCTTATTGCGGTACCTGGGACGGAGAAGGGTCTTTGCAGAGCCATTGGGGAGGCACACCGCCGTTATACAAGGCATATCAACTTTCGTGAAGGGTGGAGAGGCCATCTCTGGCAGGGAAGATTTGCTTCCTATCCAATGGATGAAAATTATTTGCTGGCTGCTGTACGCTATATTGAGTTAAATCCTGTAAGAGCCGGCCTCGTAGAGTTTGCAGAAACGTATGCTTGGAGCAGTGCATCTGCACATGTTTCAGGTCAGGATGATCTGCTGGTAAAGGTCAAACCTCTTAAGGAAATAGTTGGAGACTGGAGGACTTTTTTATCAGGCGCTATTAACAATGAAACGTCTGAGATAATTCGAGGACATGAAAGGACTGGGAGACCCTTGGGAAGTGAGGACTTCATTGATGACCTTGAAAAGAGCTTGGTCCGTCCTGTCAGAAGGCGGAAGCCTGGGCCAAAGAGAGCAGATTTATAGAATTGAGTATGGTGTCCCCAGAATACCCCTATGGTGTCCCCAGAATACCCTGCCATATAATTTATCACGGGAAAGGGATAATTCTGATAAAATCTTGCTAATACTGTCTGAATTGCAGAGAATACTAAAAAAATGATTGCATAATGTGAGTGCAGAGTGATATCATGAAGCCGACACACATGATGAAAAGAATTCTTTTAGACACAAACGGATATGCTGCTTTCAAGAGAAAAGACCCTATCGCCGTTGGGGTCATCAGGTCAGTTGAGTATATAGGGTTAAGTGTAGTGGTGGTCGGTGAGCTATTGGGAGGATTTAAGGGTGGCAGTAAAGAGGCAAAGAATATTGAGGAACTTAACGAGTTTATGGACTCTCCTCGCGTTCATTTGCTTCATATAGATGAAGAAACAGCGGAATTTTATGCAAAGATCTATTGGGATCTAAAGAAGAAGGGGAAACCAATCCCTTCAAATGATATGTGGGTAGCCGCATCTGCAATGAGGGATGGATTATCGTTGTTCACCCTTGATGAACATTTTAACAGCGTTGATGGTCTTATTCTAAAGAGTGGCGCTCTTTGAGGAGGTGGTATTCTTATGAGCACAATAACGATTCGCGGAATAGATGAGACAACAGCAAGAGTATTAAAGGAAAGGGCTAAAAAAGAGGGGAGCAGTGTCAATGCTGTTCTGCTGAAAATCCTTAAGGAGTCCCTCGGGCTTGAAAAAAAGAACAGGACGGTTGTCCATACTGATCTTGATCATCTTGCAGGGACATGGACTGAGAAGGACTTTTCAGAGTTTCAGAAGAAAATCGCTGATTTTGAGACTGTT
>MHER01000111.1:0-387 GCA_001805205.1 Nitrospirae bacterium RIFCSPLOW2_12_42_9
CATCCGCAGTCATACCAATGGATTGCAATGCACGAGTCTGCTAAAAAAATAGTGTCTGAATCACAGGTGAAATCACCGAGCATTTCTAGAAGGCCATTTGAATACCAAGCTCTAATCTGTTTTCATCCTTCTTTGATTCTGCTCCTTCCTGTTTTACATATTCAGATATCAGCCCTATATTTGGAGAAATAAAATAACCTATGTTATAGACATATTTATTGTCCCTCTCTCTTATATTTTCTATGTCTTGCTGCTCGAATCGTATATCAAATATGAGTTTTGAGCCGGCCTTGATTATCAGTTCTGATAAAAGGTTGTCCTGGTCAATATGTCCGTCGTCGATATCAGGGTCAGGGTCGTACTTATCAGATTGGTTATAAAATGCAA
>MHER01000111.1:402-5787 GCA_001805205.1 Nitrospirae bacterium RIFCSPLOW2_12_42_9
AAAGAAAACCGGACTTATATTAATATTAAGGTTTGCATCTAATTGTGTATGATCCTTTTCAGCAGCGGAATCTTTTCCAGCCTTTGTAGTATAGCCTCTGAGCCCTATAGTTTGTCCTGCAATACTGTATGTGAACGAAGCATAATAGCCCCTGATATTGTTACTAACATCAACATCTGAATTATCCTGATTATCCGGTGTCATTTCATCGTTTACTGCCCCTGCTGCGTACCTTATGCCTTGTGGATGGGTTTCTCCATTTATTTCCACTCCATATTGGGTTAATGTTACAGGTGATAAATAGGGTTCAAAGGTGAGTCTCCTTTTATCTGACAGATAAAAAAACTCATTATAGAACTTTCCTGCCTTTAGATTTATCAGGCTTTCGGGTATCAGGTCATTGAATAAAACAAAGGCGATCCCTGGGGTTATCGGCGCCTTCCCTTCAGTCCCGAGGCTGATATAATAAGAGATCTGCGGGGCGAGCGTGCCGGCACTAAAAAATTCCATATTTTTAAGAAGGAACAATGCCTGTGTACCATCGGCCTCTTTCCACCCGGTACCCTTTTTATCTACGGACTTATAGATAAAAGAAGCAGTTCCGGATAACGGGAAGAACTTATCTTGCCAAACATGGTCACCCTCTTCCCCTTTGAGCCTATAGCCGTTCTGCTTAAAAGTCATACCCGTGGTATTAAGAGAAGGGTACCGGACATGACACATTGTACAGGGTGTATTATACTTCCTGGAGAAATATGGTATGGCATTGGCATCTTCAGGGAATAAATATACTATGTTTGTAAACAAAAGTATCAGGATAATTAAGAGTGTTTTTTGCATTACTAAGCCTTAACTATCCATACCTTGAGTAGGGAGGTAATATCCTGGTGTATCTTTATGGGAACCTGAAACAGGCCGAGATCTTTGATAGGTTTTTCAATGTATACCTGCCGTTTGTCAATATTAATACCCTCTTTTTTGAGTGCCTCTGCAATGTCAGAAGATGTAACAGCTCCAAACATCTTTTCCCCTTCTCCCACCTGTCTTGAAATAGTAATTGAATACTCATTTACCTTCTTTGCGAGCTCCTGGGCATCTACAATAAGGTGTTTCTGTTTTTCTTCCTCCTTCTTTTTCTCCTTTTCTGCCCTTTTCAGATTATCAGGGGTGGCATCTACTGCTTTTTTTTGAGGGAGGAGGAAATTTCTCCCGTATCCCTCGGCCACATTTACTATGGCACCGGCCTTTCCCAGACCCTTTACCTCTTCTTTTAATATAACCTTCATTCTTTTTTCCTTCCCGAAACTTTATTTTTACCTACTTGTTATAACCAAGTTATTGATACATTGTCAATAAAAAATATTTGACACCATTCCTTTCCTTCTGATAAGCTAATATTAAAACCGCCGAAGTGGTGAAATTGGTAGACACGCTAGGTTCAGGGTCTAGTGCCTGAAAGGGCATGGGGGTTCGACTCCCCCCTTCGGCATTGGTTGGAGGTTATAGATTATCCACAAGAGTAAAATAATAAAGGAAGAGTGACGACTATGGAAAAAGAAAAGAGCAAATTAATGAATGCCCTTGAGGCATTCGAAAAGGACTTTATCATTTCAACCATGCAGACTCAGGGCTGGAGCCGTAAAAAAACGGCACTGGACCTGGGTATACCCATCAGCACCTTGAAATATAAGATGAAGAAACTGGGTATATATGAGTCTGTGCCGAAACGCAGAACTGTCAAACCAAAGGTTTTGTAAAGTCCTGTTACTTTTTATTACGAGAATTATGGATACTAAGGGAATTTTAAGGTTTACACCTTTAATCATTTCATTTATTTTATATTTTAATCATAGCAATATTGCCTTGTCTGAAGGTGTGGAAAAAGAGTATAAAATAGAAAAAGGTGATACACTTTGGGACATTTCCGGAGAGCATCTTAAAAATCCATTCCTCTGGCCCAATATATGGGAGAAGAATCAATATATAAAGAATCCTGATTTAATATATCCGGGGAACAGACTTATATTACCGGTTATTATCCCCTCTATTCCGGTATCAAGGCCTGACAGAATAGAGGAGATAGAGGCACCTCTTGCACCTGCTGAGGCTACTATTCCGGTTGCAGTCCCTGAAGAGCCTGCTGTCCCTGAGACACCGCCGGCTGCAGAGGCCGCTGAAATCCCTGAACCTCCGGAAATACCAGCATCACTATACCCCCCATCTCATGAGCCGTCACCTATAGAAGATAAACCTGCTCCTGAGATTGTCAGGCGTACTGCAATAGACGAGGAATTGATATATGCAGGTGGTTATATAGTGAAGGATATAATAAGCTCGGGTGTTATAACTGGTTCTCCTGAAGGGAGAAATATCTTTGCTGCCGGAGACAATGTATCCCTCTCTCTCAATAAAAAGGAGAACGGAATATCAGCCGGTGATAAATTAACTGTCTTTAAAACACCTGAATATGTCATCCACCCAAAGACGAGGAAGAAGATCGGAAAACTCTTCATACCCCTCGGCGTGATAGAAATATACAGGGTTCAGGGAAGAGATGCAGCAGGCAGGGTCATAACAACTTATACTAATTTATCAGTTGGTGATCATATACAACCATATTCTCCTGCTCCTTCAGTTACTGAAACAGCCCGGACTGTACCCGGTCTTCATGGATATATCATAGATTCCCGTGATGGGAATGTCTTAATAAGTGATCAAAACATAGTTTATCTTGATAAAGGGGCTTATGACGGTGTTACACCAGGTACTGCCTTCTTTGTAGTCGGGGATAAACCTGATAATATTATTGGAGAGATAAAGGTCATCTCTATACAGGCATATACTTCTACAGCCATTGTTACAAAGAGTGTGGAACCCTTTAGCATAGGCAGTAAGATTGTGACAAGCATTAAGTAAGAGAAACCGGTCTTGTCTATACCAGCATTTTAACCAGTCAGAAATAAAATTAAGAAATTATATCAGATGGACGAATATTACCCATGGCTGATACTCGGCCATATCCTGAAAAACAGGAATGCCATATCCAGATGCCTAATAGAGAGATTCTCTGATCCTGTTAGTGTTTTCTCATCATCAATGGATGATCTGTGTAATGTCGAGGGGATGACTACTGATATTGCGCGTGACATAAAATCATTCAGGCATCCGGAAGAAAAAATAATGGATGAAATAAGCTGGATAAAGGGAAACAGTGTAAGGTTTATTCATATGAATCATCCTGATTATCCGGACAGACTAAAGAATATAAATGACCCGCCCCTTTACTTCTACATGAATGGCAATATCCCTTTAAAAGGCTCAATATCCATAGCCATAGTCGGGACAAGACGGCCTACTGTTTATGGAAGAAAGGCTGCTGAGATGTTCTCTGCTGAACTGACTAAAGCGGGTTTCACAATTGTCAGTGGCTGCGCAAGGGGGATAGATAGCATTGCGCACAGGGCTGCATTAGAGGCTGGTGGTTGGAGCATTGGTGTCCTTGGATGCGGGATAGATGTTGCATATCCGAGAGAGAACAGAGGACTTATGGAAGAGATTTCACAAAATGGTGCTATTATATCCGAGTTTTCTCCTGGTACAGGGCCTGAGAAATGGAATTTCCCCCAGAGGAACAGGATCATCAGCGGGTTATCGCTCGGAACTCTGGTTGTTGAGGCAGCAGAGAAGAGCGGGTCTTTGATTACAGCCAGGTTTGCATTAGAGCAGGGCCGCGAGGTCTTTGCAGTGCCTGGAAATATAAATTCACCGTACAGCGGCGGTACAAATAACCTTATTAAGCAAGGTGCAAAATTAGTCGAAAATACTTTGGATATAATAGAAGAATTTAAGGAATTGTTGACGTCAGGTCTAAAACATGGTATCAAAAGTAACTCAACTCAAGGTTTATCCCTTTCAGAAGATGAAGGGATTATATATGGATTATTAGGGCTTCAGGCAAAACATGTGGACCAGATAATTAAGGAGAGCGGTTTAGGGACACAAAGGGTTATTCAGCTCCTGCCCGAACTCGAGATAAAAGGGGTAATAGAACAAATAGCCGGGAATTGTTATATTAAAGCAACGCTATGAACAAAAAGGAAATTATGAACAAGGAAAAGAGAACAAAGAAAAAGAAACTTGAAGGGACATCAAAACCACTTATCGTAGTAGAATCGCCATCAAAGGCAAGGACCATTTCCAAATATCTCAGTAAGAAATTCAATGTCGTAGCCTCTGTTGGTCATGTAAAGGACCTCCCGGGGAGCAAATTTGGAGTGGAAATAGAAAATAATTTTGCCCCTCAGTATATAACTATAAAAGGGAAGGGTAAGATACTTTCAGAGATAAAAAAGGCAGCCAGGTCAGCTTCATCCGTCTACCTTGCCCCGGACCCTGACAGGGAAGGAGAGGCCATTGCCTGGCATATTGCTGAAGAGTTGAATGAAGACAAGGATAAAGTCTACCGGGTGCTTTTTAATGAGATTACAGAAAAGGCTATTAAAGAGGCATTGCAGAATCCAGGAAGGATTGACATAAATAAGGTAAATGCTCAGCAGGCAAGAAGAATCCTCGACCGCATAGTCGGCTACAAATTAAGTCCTCTCCTCTGGGAGAAGGTACGCCGCGGATTAAGTGCAGGCAGGGTACAGTCAGTTGCTGTCAGGCTTATATGCGACCTTGAAAGGGAGATCGGACAGTTTAAACCCGAAGAGTACTGGTCAATATTAGCCAGTGTAGAGGGTAAGAATCCTCCGCCCTTTGAAATAAAACTGATCAAATACCAAAATGAAAATATTAATATACCTGATGGGCAGGAGGCAGAGAGGATAAAGGGTGTCCTCTCGTCAACTCATTACAGTGTCAGGACAATTGAGAGGAAGGAAAAGAGGAAATATCCTCTCCCCCCATTTACAACGAGTAAACTGCAGCAGGAGGCAGCGAGGCGGTTAAGATTCACTGCAAAGAAGACCATGCTATTAGCCCAGAGCCTTTACGAGGGATTAGAGATTGGTGATGAAGGTCCTGCAGGGCTTATAACGTATATGCGTACTGACTCTGTTCGGGTATCAGATGATGCAAAGTCAGAGGCAAGAATATACATAAAAGATAATATTGGTCATGAGTATCTCCCTGACAGGGCCATAGAATATAAAAACAAAAAAGGGATACAGGATGCCCATGAGGCAATCAGGCCAACCTCTGTTATACGTACCCCTGAATATATAAAAGGATATGTTGACAGGGATACATATAATCTTTACAGACTTATCTGGAACAGATTTGTGGCATGCCAGATGAACCCTGCTATTCTGGACACTACAACCATTGATGTCGAGGCAGGGGATTATCTGCTCCGGGCTACAGGCTCTGTAATGAAGTTCCCCG
>MHER01000112.1 GCA_001805205.1 Nitrospirae bacterium RIFCSPLOW2_12_42_9
AAAATGGAAAAGGATTCGGTTCAGCATAGCGCCATAAAATATGGCACGTATTTTCAGAAAATAGCACTTATATTCTAAAAAGTCAACGTATATTTACAGAATAATTGTTGATTAAGGATGCAGGTAAATGGATTAATATAATCTCTTAATCAGTGTCTTCATCCAACTTTTCAATTCTAACTATGCCGTAAAGAAACAGATAGGCGATGGCAAGGCCTACTATAAAGCCAATGGCAGTTGAGTGAAATGCTATGATTACGGCTGCTGTTAAGAGCATGACGAACATATCGCTTCTTGTCTTAATATTTCGTGACGTCATTGCGAGTTCCATACCGGAGAACGTAAGAAGAACTCCGAGGACACTTAATGGGTAAACAGACAAAAGCTTGATGGCATAAGCGCCAAAGAAAAAGCCGATAATCATTTTAATTATTCCAAGGATGGCTATACTCCCTCCGGTTCTGGCTCCGAATCTATACTGCCCGGCCAGGCCTCCTGCGCCATGGCACATGGGCATTGCCCCAAACCAGCATCCTATAAGGTTCATCAGGCCTACGCTGGTAGATACCTTTCTTACATCCGCTCCTTTTTTTGGAAAGAGGTCCCAGGAAAGAGCGCATACGGCAATTACTGAGTTCAGGGTCGTCAGTGGTATTTGAGGTATTGCCGCCCTGAATGTACCGCTTATAAAGTCATCCGCACTTAAAGCAGTAAATTCTGGGATGCTTAGTTCATAACTGAATCCCTTGAGAATGTCCGGAGTTCGCAAAAAGAGAAATATAAAACCAATTGCAAATATTACAAGGGCGCCTGGAAACTTTTTGCTGAAAAACAGGAACAGGACAAGCAGGCCGCAAAAGGCTCCTACCGCTATACTATCAAAACCAAAGATAGTGTTGGTATTGGTAATCATCTTGATACCATTGATAATAAGCAATAAGCCAAGTCCAAGTTGTAATCCTCTTACAACACTGAGGGGTATGTGTCTGTTTAGAAACACTATCAGGTTTGTTACACCCAGCATAAATACGACTGTGCTAGTTACGATTCCGGCAGCTAATATTTGATTAAGTGTGAGACCTTCATTGATTGCAATTGTGCCTATCGCCTTCATCGGCTGAACGGCTATGGGTATACCAAATATAAAACCGGAGATCAGGTTAAAAAGCCCGGAGAAAAACAGGGCGCTTCCGGCATTCAAACCACATACCGTTACCATGCCCACCAGTATAGGAATAAATGTTCCCATGTCGCCTAATGCCCCTGCGAATTCGTGGCGATTGAAACGAAACCCCTTAATGTTATTTAAAATATCCTTAATCCACATATCTGTTTTTTTTGCATAAAATATCAGGCAATTCAGGTATAAACAAAAAAACCATCGTTCTCTCATATGGAAGATAGAACGATGGTTATAGTTAACATTCTCGTAGCTATCTCCTTTCCAGGATGGGGAGGTACAAGTGTTTCCGCTCATACCCTATCGGTTATTTATCCATTGAATTCTATTTCAGGTTAAATAACTCGGAGACATAAAGATTAAATTGTATTGAGCAAGTAGTGGCGAACGGCCGTTCGCCACTACTTGTGACCGTTTAGTTTTTCAATCTTGATTGCACATGACTTGTATTCAGGGATCTTACATACAGGATCTAGTGCATCGTTCGTCAGGAGATTTGTCAGGGCATCACGATTATGGAATGCAAGGAAGGTTATGCCAGGCTGTACTCTGTCTGTTACGTGTACCTTTACCTCCATCTCACCTCTTCTTGAACTGGCGAGCACCTTTTCGCTGTCTTTTATGTTAAACCTCCTGGCGTCAAACGGATTCAGCTCCAGCGATTCTTCAGGCCATTGATTAAATATCGCATTGGATCTCCTGGTCATAGAGCCGTTATTATAATGCTGTCTGCGTCTGCCTGTTGAAAGGATTAACGGGTACTTGTCATCTGGCACTTCAGCCGATGCTATATGTTCCCTGAAATTGAACAAGGCTTTTCCATTCGGCCTGTTAAACTTCTCCGTGTACATGATTGCAGTACCGGGGTGGTCTATATCAGGGCATGGCCATTGGATTCCATCAGGCTCAAGCTTTTTATGATTAACTCCTGCAAACATCGGCGCCAGACCAGCAAGCTCATCCCATATCTCAGACGGCGATGAATATTCCATATTCTTTATCCCAAGGGCCTTTGCTACAAGGCAAATGGTTTCCCAGTCAGCCTTGCCTCCCAATGGCTCTATAGCCTTTCTAACCAACTGAATTCTTCTTTCGCCATTGGTGAATGTGCCATCCTTCTCCGCATGGCTTGAGCCGGGAAGAATTACGTCAGCAAATTCTGTGGTTTCCGTTGGTAGTATATCCTGTACCACAAGGAATTTAGTCTGACGTAGGGCCTCACGGGCAAACACTCCGTCAGGGAAATCAGATAATATATCTTCCCCTGCTAAATACAGTGCGCCAACCTCACCCCTCGATGCTGCATCGATTATACCATCAGCGCCCAAACCATCACCATCAATAAAATTATAGCCTGGAAGTATATCCGGGTGTACGCCCATTTCAAGGGCACCCCTCTGGTTTGACCTGTCAAAAAGCGGGAAAAGTTTAACATCCTTGCCGAGAATACGCAAGGCCTCAATAAGCATCCTGAGGAATTCAATCCGGGATGGCACCCGTAATACATCACTGCCAACTGCAACAGTAATAGTATTCGAAGCCATGATGTAGCCTGATGCTGCCTCAATATCCTGCCACGCTGTCTTTGTTATATCTGAAACCTTTTCCTTTGAGAGATCTTTTAAATAATCTTTCCCTCCAAGATTTTTTAAACTGTTAATATTCTTGTCGTAAATAAGTTTTAATATTCCACCAATTATTACCCCTTCTGTCCCTGGATTATGTCGTATTGAAAGGACAGCCGAGTTATCAAGTTTCATTCCCCTCGGAGATGCCATTATTATATTCATCTTCTTATTCCCGGATATGCGCCGGATAATATAATCAGTCACAGGATTCTCATCTGATATGCCAAAACCAAGAATCAACAATGTATCAGTATTCAGGGCATCATAAATAGAAAGACCGCCCTTACTCAGCTCCATTATTTCAGCATAGGTCTTTACAGCAGCTGTATCCCACCTGCTGCCAGAATCGATATTGTTTGTCTTTAATACCCCCCTCATCAGTTTCTGGAAGAGGTAAAGTTCCTCATTCGAAAGCCTGCTTGAGGCAATACCCCCAATCTTTTTGCCTTTATTAATTGCCTCTGAAAGCCCATTCCTTACAGCCCTGACAGCATCCTCCCATGTTGTCGGTTCAAGTGTATTCCCCATCCTGACCATCGGGACTAAAAGCCTGTCAATGCTGTTTATAAAGGAGTAGCCATACCTTCCCCTCGCACACAATGTCTCATTGTTTATGCCCTCTTCAGGTTTGGAAATAACCCTGACAACCTCATCCTTCCTTGCCTGCACAGTAAGCTGACAGCCGGTCCCGCAGTAGACACATACAGTATCAACACCCTTCAAGTCCCAGGGTCTTGATTTGTATCTGTATGACCTGCTCATCAAAGAACCTACAGGACATACCTCAATGCAATTACCGCAGTGGTCACAGTCAAGATATTCACGGACAAAGCTGGTTTCTCCTGTCTTTGCGCCTCGCTCTATAGAACCGAGTACACCTACACCAACAGTCTCGGCACATATGCGCACACACCTCTTGCACTGTATGCACCTGTTGGCATTCTGCACGATAACAGGGCTTAAAATATAATCCTCTTCATTGAACCTTCTCTTATTATCACCAAAAGGACTTTGTCTGGGGCCGAATTTAAAGGTAATGTCCTGAAGCTCACACTCCCCTCCCTTGTCACATACAGGACAGTCGAGCGGATGATTTGCAAGGAGGAGTTCTATCATAGATGACCTTGCAGACTTGACGACAGGAGACTCTGTCAGCACCTCCATCCCATGCATGACAGGTGTAACACATGATGGCTGCAGTTTCTTCTGACCCACTATTTCAACAAGGCAAACCCTGCAGGACGCAAGCTTGCTGAGCCTCGCATGAAAACACATGGTTGGTATATCAAACCCCGCTGTTTTCGCTGCATCGAGGATCAGGGTCCCGTCATCTATTGTAATCTCTTTTCCGTTTATCTTTACTGTTGCCATTTTATCTGTTTACCTTGCCACGTCCATTAACCATGCACCTCTTATTCGACACATGATATTCAAACTCACTCCTGAAATTATTTATAGCAGCCCTTAGTGCCATAACTGCACCATCTCCGAGAGGACAAAATGTACGACCGAAAACATCACCGCATAATTTAAGGAGTAAATCTACATCTCCTTCCTTCCCTTCCCCGCCTTCAACCCTCCTCATCACCTTTACAATCCAGTCAAGCCCTTCCCTGCATGGAGTACACTTCCCGCATGACTCATGATGGAAGAACTCGTGGATGATAAGGGCAGACTTAACAATACAGGTATTATCATCCATAACAATAACCGCCCCGCTGCCAAGCATAGACCCTTTTGCTGCAAGTGATTCAAAGTCCATTGTGATATCAAGATCCTTTTCCGTGAGCATTGGGGCAGATACACCACCAGGTATTACAGCCTTTAAAGCCCTGCCGTTTTTAATGCCGCCCGCATGATTATATACAATCTCCCGCAGGGGTGTCCCCATTGGAAGCTCATAAAGTCCCGGTTTATTAACATGCCCGCTTACACCAAAGAGTTTTGGCCCGGGGCTCTTTGCAGGTCCGATAGAGGCAAACCATGCTGCACCCCTTTCAATTATATGAGGGACGCAGGCCAATGTTTCTACGTTATTTATAACTGTTGGTTTACCGAACAGACCGACCTGTGCAGGAAACGGCGGCTTTATCCTCGGTAACGCCCGTCTCCCTTCAATCGATTCGAGAAGCGCTGTCTCCTCACCGCATATATAAGCACCGGCACCCCTGTGCACATAGATATTAAGGCTGAAGTTGCTGCCAGGCATATTCTTTCCGAGGTAGCCCTTTGATACGGCCTCTCTGATAGCATCCTCAAGCCTGTCACCACCGAGAGCAAATTCACCTCTGATATAGATGTAGGCATTAGCAGCACCTATTGCATAACATGCAATGGCCATCCCCTCTAAAAGCTGATGCGGGTCCTTCTCTATAATGGCCCTGTCTTTGAATGTCCCGGGCTCACCTTCATCTGCATTGCAGCAGAGATACTTTGGTATAGTGGGGTCTTTTGGTATGAAACTCCACTTGAG
>MHER01000113.1 GCA_001805205.1 Nitrospirae bacterium RIFCSPLOW2_12_42_9
GGTTTTATTTTATAAGAATCTATGAATATGTGAGTTGCTACGGGGTGTTTAGATGAAGCGCTCACATCTTTATTTAATAAGACACTGGCAAGGTCAACGCTTCCATTTTGTGTATCAAAAGGTGTTGCTCCGCAGCTAAATAGATTCATGGCAGGTGTCAATGACCATTCTGCTGACAGAGAGTTTGGTGTTGAGATAGATACCTTGTACTGAAGGGAAAGGCTTTTACCTGTGGCTATCCTGATAGGTGGAATTGTTAGTCGGCTTGGGGAATACTCCTTTAATTTGATTTCACGTCGGAAAAGGCCAAACCATCGGGCATGTGGTGCTTCAACCTTGTGTGTTTCTTCCCACCAGTCGCTTAATCCCATTATAGTGATGTGTTACCTTCAGCTCCATAGACTTCTTTTAGTCCGATGGCTGCTCTCTCAAATGGTTCTACCAGCAGTCCGCGAGAGATTAATTCTTGGAGGAGCCGTATTTCAATCGAATTCTCCCCCGGTCTATTTGGAAACCAAAACAGGTTCATTGGTTCTGTATCTTTTAATGTGTCTTGAGATTCATCACCAGAATAGGATGTAACTTCAATAGCAGGGGCAAGACGGCAGACAGGTATGGAAACCTGAATATCCTGACAGAAAAGCTCGCTTTTAACCTCTTCAGCAAGACAGAGAATCAGTCGCGGTGTTTTAGGACATAGAGAAAGAATAGAGACTGTAAGTTTCCTCATGGCATGCCGCCTAATATCATCCTGCCGCCAAAGAAAAGTATGTGGAGTTTCGATTCGGTTATAGGTAAATTCAATTGGTTCGCCGTGAGCATTGATAACAAATAATGTACCTGCATAACCAGACTTGTCACCTGCCGCCACTATTCTGAGATAGGCTGCCAATCCCAATTCTTCTATATCGTCAATATCTCTGTAAGGAATTGGCATTACTTACTATGACCCTCCTTCGCGTTCTTCTTCGGATGAAACCTGGAGATCCGGATTCTCAGTATAGTCTTGTTTCATTTCTGTTATTTCTATTTCAACATGACCTTTAGGATCGAGACGTTTCAAGTCCCACTCGGTTATCCATCTTTTCACGTATTGACGCATACTGGCAGAACCCGGAAGATTTATTAATAACGCCGTCGGTGGCTCCCAACCATACGCCTGTGCGTAAACGAAACGTATTTTGTTATACGTCTGCTCAATAATCGTATCGTCAGGAACCTTTAGGCTGACCATTTCACGCTGAATTATACGCATTCCTCGTTCGGCTTGGCTTGCTAAAAGAAGGTCAGATTCCGACCCCCTCGCCCTTAGTTTTCCTGGTACCCTCTCTATATCTTCTTTCTCGTCCAGAATTTTGGTCTGAAAATCAGTGGTGATTGCAAATACGGCTGTGATTCCAGGGAAATTGGCCCCTTCCAGCTTTCCCATCCAGCGTGCTAATTCTGCATAAGATTTAGCCCGCTGTAGAAAAGAGTACCGGCCGATCAGTTCAATTTCGTCTATAAGCAGGACCCATCCGGAATAGCCAGCGGCTACCATTAAACGAGGTGCAAACTGAAACCGTTGTATGGCCAGATCCCTGAGATTTACTTTCTCTATCTTGTAGGTTGACCTTTCTCCACACTCTCTTAGATATTTCCTTATTTCCCCGGTCCCCAGTGGATCTCCAGACCAGAAAGAAATAATGCGATCCCTGAGTTCCATATTATTCCCCATTCGACTATACAAAAAAAGAGTTGCTGCAAACCTCGAATTCAGTTTAGATTTAGGATCATGAACCCATGTATCGAGTTTTAGGTATGCATCGTTTGCCGGATCTAATTTTATTGCAATCGCAGTCAGGGCAGAGCCACGTTTATTGGGTACCATTGCCGTTTCAACCGCAGAACGATATAACTTAACAGGGTCATGGAGAGGGGTTTCCTTGCCGATAACTATCTTACTGCATACAAAGTTCTCTTCGATAGCAATGTGCTGAAGATACTCGAGGAGATGGGACTTTCCCGCACCAAATACGCCTCCTACGAGTAATCCAGGAGACTGAATATCCTCCGTAGCTTCTTCTTTTGCAGTCTTGAGTTGATCTCGGAATCTCTGCTCAATAGTTGGTTGTTCGCAACCCAGTGAGCGAACGGCATCCCGGTTAGGTACCCCGGAACGTAATGCCTCAATGGCTCGGCGACATTCGATGTTTGGACTCATCATGCAATATCCTTCTGAGGTTCTACGCTGACATTAGGGCATGGCGATAGGCGTATTAACGAAGAGAAGGGATTTGTTCGATATTTGTCGCACACTTCATCCAGGATTCTCATTTTCAAGGCATCGTATATATATATTCCCCTGCGTTCGTCCGGGTGTAAAAAAGGGGGTGTAGCAATGATAACGATGAAACAAAATTCCATATCATCAGTTGTATCAATAAATTGGCGTAAGACTTCGTAAACATCCAATATTGCTGCCATTGAGTAATAGCGACTGTCATCAGCCAGGTCTTTTGATTTGGGTCGCTGCACAAGGCAACGCGAAATATCTAACGTAATAATAAGCCCGCTCTTACCCGTGAGGTGTAACCAATGAGATAGAGACGATAACATATGCCTGGCATTATGTCTCGTTATCTTCTGAAAGATGTGTGCCGGCTTAATCTCTGATACTCTTGATAATTCTCCACGAAGCCATGCCTTGATTACATCGCTCGGTACTGGGTATGCATCACTCGGATCAATTTGAGACAGACATAACCGCATCATTGCAATCCGGAATTCCTGGCACATTTGATAATCATGGAAAAGGTACTTTATAAGGAGTTTTTGTATCTCTACCGGTAATAGTGTTTCATCCAGTTGGTTTAATTCTGAAAGTTTTCGGATATTAAACTCCTGATGCGATGGTACTGTGTAGCCGTTGTTTGAAAGAAGGCGGGATACAAAAGAAAAGGCTAAATCGTCCCATTCAACCTGCCGTGCAACATCATGGAAGATATGATCGATCATGTGAACTCCGGTCTTTGCAGCATCTATAGTCGCAAACAGGTATCCTTCAGATTCAGACACACCACACAATTGCTGCTTTAATTCTATGTGATCAATTTCCTCAGTGGGCACTATGAACTTTACTGCAGCCCCACCATGACGTATGAAATCCTGTAGGTATTCCTTGCGGATCACATCTAAGTATTCCTGAGGTCTTAACATAACAGGAGTTTCCTATTCATTTGTAAATGAAATACCATAATACTTTTTCACAGAACCTTCTTGCGTGATTACGGTGATCACACCTGTATTTGACCTCGTCCCTGTGCTGGCAGGAAAGGCCACGGTGAGTCCTTTTTTTATTCTGGTTATACGGCTTTGATCGAGAAGGTAAATGTCCCTTGCGAACTCATGCAGAGAGTATTCTTTAGACTGTCCTGGCAAGAGGGTAAGTAAATCGTAAATATCACGAAGCTTAATCACTATTCCCGTATTAATCAGTTCCTTTCCACGGGGCGCAACTACAATTTCGTAGGCTGAGAACAAAGATTCCAGAAATGCCTCAGGTTTGAATCGTGGGGGTTTACTTTGCAGGTCCTTTAGATGTTTAACCAGGAAGGATGGGCGTAGCCGCCTTTCCCGCATTTTATCAATCAGGATAGAACATTCGCCGGACAAAATACGAATAAGGAATGGATAGCAATAAAGTCTATCATCTTGTTCAAATATTTTTAAACCTATCTGCTTTGCAGCCTCCAGAATCTCTGAGGTAAATGCCTTATTGGATAGATAAGCCTCCTCATCGAAATTCCAATCTTCTTTGGCATTAGTAAACTGTTGCCGCAGGGCAGTAATCGCCTGTTCCGTAGCCTCTATTGTCTTTCGCAGCTCACGGAGATTTCCTGTTTGTACCGCTTTACGGAACTTCTTGAGGGAGCTAACCGCAGCTATTGCCGCCTTGAGGGTTGCATCAGCATCGGCCTCTGTCTTGGCGAGTGCAGTTTCCAAACTTGTGAGGTAAATTTCCATATTCCCTTTTTAATGACCACTAAGCCATATAACTAAAAATGACACCAAAAGTTTAGATTGAAATTAGTACACATGTCAAGATAAATTTGTCTGATGATTGTCCAATGCAGAATTGACATGTATTGTCTTAATTATGATATACTGCGAAGTCACGATGCAAGAGCAAACAATTAATAAAAGCACTATATGACTGAAAGAAAGGATTTGAATAAAGATGGGCAATGAACCAAATAAAGTTATCTACTCCATGGTTGGGGTAAGCAAATATTATGATAAGAAGCCGGTATTAAAAGATATCTATCTGTCATATTTTTACGGGGCAAAGATCGGAGTGCTTGGCCTGAATGGTTCAGGAAAAAGCTCCCTTCTCAGAATTCTTGCGGGAAAGGATAAGGAGTTCATTGGTGATGCTGTCCTCTCTCCAGGATACACCGTTGGTCTCCTTGGGCAGGAGCCAGAGTTGGATGACAGAAAAACCGTACGGGAGATAGTGGAAGAAGGTGCGCAAGAGGTTGTAACTGCCCTCAAAGAATACAACAGTATTAATGACAAATTCAGTGAACCCATGTCGGATGATGAGATGGCTAAGCTAATTGAATATCAGGGTAATATTCAGGAGAAACTGGATGCCATGAATGCATGGGACCTGGATTCACGTCTTGAGATGGCTATGGATGCTTTACGTTGCCCTTCGGGAGATACACCGATCAACGTTCTCTCAGGAGGAGAAAGGCGCCGTGTGGCCCTTTGCAGGCTCCTGCTGCAAAAGCCGGACATCCTGCTTCTTGACGAACCTACCAACCACCTCGATGCTGAGACCGTGGCCTGGCTGGAGCACCATCTGCAAAACTATGCAGGAACCGTTATAGCAGTAACCCATGACCGCTATTTCCTCGATAATGTCGCAGGGTGGATCCTGGAACTTGACAGGGGTCAGGGCATTCCCTGGAAAGGGAACTACTCCTCCTGGCTTGAGCAGAAGAAGAACCGCCTCCAGCAGGAGGAGAAGTCTGAGAGCGAGAGGCAAAAGACATTACAACGGGAGCTTGAGTGGATAAAGATGTCACCAAAAGGACGCCATGCAAAATCAAAGGCACGTATAAGTTCATATGAGGCACTACTCAGCCAGGATGCGGAAAAAAGGTCAAAAGATCTGGAAATCTATATTCCTCCTGGACCGCGCCTCGGCAATGTTGTTATTGATGCAAGTAACGTCAGTAAGGCATATGGTGACAGTATCCTTATGGAGGGAGTGACATTCTCCCTTCCCCCGGGCGGTATTGTAGGGATCATCGGGCCTAACGGGGCAGGGAAGACCACCCTTTTCCGCATGATAACCGGCCAGGAAAAACCTGATTCAGGGAACTTCAGGGTTGGAGATACAGTAAAGCTGGCATATGTTGACCAGACAAGAGATGACCTCGATCCGGACAGGACTATATGGGAGATCATTTCAGGTGGGTTGGATGTTGTTCAGCTCGGCAAGAGGCAGATCAACTCACGCACTTATGTCGCCCGTTTCAATTTCTCAGGCAACGACCAGCAGAAAAAGGTTTCAATGCTCTCCGGAGGCGAAAGAAACCGCGTTCATCTGGCACGAATGCTGAAGGAAGAGGCTAATGTCCTTCTGCTTGATGAACCTACCAATGATCTGGATGTAAATACCATGCGTGCCCTGGAAGAGGCATTGGAGAATTTTGCAGGCTGTGCGGTGGTCATTAGTCATGACCGATGGTTCCTCGATCGTATCGCCACACATATATTAGCCTTTGAGGGTGACAGCAAGGCAGTCTGGTTCGAGGGAAACTACTCAGAATATGAGGCAGACAGAAAGGCCCGTCTCGGCGCTGCTGCAGACCAGCCCCACCGCATCAAATACAGACACCTGACCAGAAGGTGATAAGCCGGGAAGTTTCACGATTTAAAGCATTTATTCTATGAACTTCCAAATATCTTCAATCAGCAAATGGTCAAAGGTTTTGATTTGGTCTTTCAAAATATTTTCAGTTTTCATATTGGGTCTGATGTCGCAATAGTAAACACCGTCCAGGGGATTTAACTTAACTGTATAACCTTTGAAGTGTCCAGGAAGGAATGTTGTATTGATACCATATTCGTTTTCTTTTTTTGTATTCTTTCTTTGCACATCATTTAGAAATACGGCTATATGTGGCGTATCCTTCTCTGTCAATTTGTTGTATAGGAATTTATCAATAAAAATCTTGTCTATTCGGTCTTTGCTTGACGTTTTGATTGACCCGATTACCTTTATATCATCATCTTTTTCAATGATTAGGTCGTGTTGATAGCTCATATTGAATTGAGCTTGCCCATCAACAATAACAGGAACCTGTATTACTCCTGTTCTACAAGCAATCCCGATTTCATGGATGATTAACCGGATGAAATGCTCGAACAAATCTCCAGTCAATTTTCTTGCAGTATTTGATTTTCCGGCTGGTAATCCGTCTAATGCTGCTCCAATTGATTGTTGAATAGTGTATGTAGAGTTATTTATGATTTCTCTAATTGAATCGTCTTTCT
>MHER01000114.1:0-275 GCA_001805205.1 Nitrospirae bacterium RIFCSPLOW2_12_42_9
ATTAAAAACCCAGAGTTTGCAAAGCAGATGGCAGAGAATGGAAGAAGAAAAGCTCTTCTTTATCACACTTATGATACCCGCCTTGTTGCTATTAAAAATATTATTGAAGAACATGAATAATTTATTATTAGCACCTCATAATGATGATGAAGCTTTGTTTGCATCTTATATTATTTTAAGATGGAAACCTAAGGTTTTAATAATTACTGATTCTCATATACATGAAGCTAAATTTGGGGAGTCACGGGGGATAGTCGCAAGAAGAAAAGAGTCGG
>MHER01000114.1:337-5299 GCA_001805205.1 Nitrospirae bacterium RIFCSPLOW2_12_42_9
GAGCTATAAATATTATTTAATGGAGATAGAAGGGATATTATCATGAGTGATTTTCTTGCACCAAGGCAGATAGTCGAAGAACTCGATAAATATGTAATCGGTCAGGCAAGGGCAAAACGTGCTGTTGCAATTGCCCTCAGGACAAGATGGCGAAGGCAGAGGCTTTCCGAAGACCTCAGGGATGAGGTGATGCCCAAGAATATTATAATGATAGGACCGACAGGTGTTGGTAAGACAGAGATATCACGGAGACTTGCAAAACTTTCTGCTGCACCATTCATAAAAGTGGAGGCATCCAAGTTTACTGAAGTTGGATATGTAGGGAGAGACGTAGAATCAATGATCAGAGAGCTGACACAACTTGCCATAAACATAGCAAAGGATGAGAAGACACAGACTGTCCGGGAAAAGTCGAGGCGTCTTGCTGAAGAAAGGATGCTCGACCTGTTGTTACCATCTCCGTCCCAGCGCTTCCCTCAGGCCCAGACTCAACCCCAACCACAGGATGCGGCATACACAGATGCTACAAGGGAGAAACTGCGTGCACAACTCAAAGATGGTAAGCTTGATGACCGGATGATAGAGCTTGATGTCAGAGAGAAGATGGTCCCTTTCGGGGTTATATCAAATGTCGGGATGGAAGATCTTGAGATGAACCTGAAAGAGATGTTGGGCGGGCTGTTTCCGGGCAAGAGCAAGAAGAGAAAGGTGAAAGTGAAAGAGGCGATGAACATTATCGCTGAGGAAGAAGTCCAGAGGCTTATAGACATGGATGAGGTGATCAAAGAGGCAATAAGCAAGGTGGAAGAGTCCGGCATAGTCTTTCTTGATGAGATAGATAAGATAGCGAGCAGGGAAAGGGGGCATGGTCCGGATGTATCAAGGGAAGGTGTCCAGCGGGACCTTCTCCCGATAGTTGAAGGCTCTACAGTTACAACAAAGTATGGTCCTGTCAGGACTGATCATATCCTTTTTATTGCAGCAGGTGCATTCCATGTAACCAAGCCTTCTGACCTTATACCTGAGCTGCAGGGCCGTTTTCCAATCAGGGTTGAATTAGAGTCCCTGGGAGAGAAGGACTTTATACGAATCCTTACAGAACCCAAAAATGCATTGCTAAAACAGTACACTGCCCTGTTAAAAACCGAGGGTGTAGACCTTACATTTACAGAAGATGCTATAAAAGAGATTGCATCAACAGCCGTAGCTGTAAATGAGCAGATGGAGAATATAGGGGCAAGGAGGCTATTTACTATAATGGAGAAATTACTTGATGAGATATCATTTGATGCCCCTGACTTTCCTGAAAAGAAATTTATCATAGATGCAAAATATGTACGGGAACGGCTGACTGATATTGTAAAAGATCAGGACCTCAGCAGGTATATATTATAATTTAAGGAGAATAATAGTATGAATTTTTATAGTCAAACATAGACAGACTATAAAAACCCTTTAACCTGTGCCAGAGAACCACTGAAATAAGGATTCTTTGGTAGTAAGGTTATAGCCGTACTATAAGGCATAGAACATGTTTACGCTCCGTATCTGATAGATAGATTCTTATATAAGTAAGAATACCCTATCATATAGGTTTATATATGTCAATAATCTAATTGAAGTTTGTCTAATTGAAGTTTAGAGATACCATGGTGTCACGTAATATAGAAAAGGCCCAGACCCTTATAGAAGCCCTCCCTTACATCAGGAGCCTCTACGGAAAGACTATTGTAATAAAGTTCGGCGGTAATGCCATGGTTGATGAAAGGCTCAAAGAGATGTTTGCAGAGGATGTGGTCCTTGCAAAGTACATAGGGATGAACCCTGTGGTTGTCCATGGGGGCGGACCGCAGATAACAGAGGTTATGGACAGGATGGGGAAAAAACCTGTATTTGTAGAGGGGATCCGTATAACTGATGGCGAGACAATGGATATAGTTGAAATGGTCCTTGGCGGCAAGATTAATAAGGAACTTGTTGCGAGGATCAATCAGCACGGCGGGAAGGCTGTTGGTCTTACCGGTAAAGATGGGGGACTTATAAAGGCGAGAAAGCTCAGGAGCCCGCGAAAGGGAGGGGGCATTGACAGGGGTCTTGTGGGTGAAGTGGAGTCTATATCACCGCAGATAATAAGGTCTCTTGAAGAAAGCAGGTTTATACCTGTTATTGCGCCAATAGGCGTGGATGGTAAGGGGAGGACCTATAATATCAATGCTGATACTGCTGCCGGGGCAATAGCAGCGACATTGAAGGCAGAGAAGCTGATCTTCCTGACAGACGTAAAGGGTATACTTGATAAAAATGGGAAAATGATATCAACCCTGAACCGGAAAGGAGCGCTGCGATTAATAAAGAACGGGGTTATAACCTCAGGGATGTTACCAAAGGTTAAGGCATGTTTACATGCTATTGAGGGAGGAGTCAGAAAAACCCATATAATTGACGGAAGAATAACTCATTCGATCCTCCTTGAGATATTCACAAGAAAAGGGATAGGGACTGAAATAGTGGCATAGAGAAAGAAAGGGGCATTTAATTATGAAAAGTAAACGTAAATCCAGAAGACTGACGATAATGGGGATCGGCTTTCTCAAGGTTTACAATGATAAAAAAGGACATGAGGTCTATATAGCAAATGTAAGCAAGGGAGGAACAGGTATATATCTCAATAAGCCGCTCAAAGCCGGGACAGAAGTCTCTATCTCATTTACCCGCAGAGACATAGAGGGTGAGAGGAGGTATGAGGACCAGCCTGGCGTTATAGCATGGTGTTCAAGATGCGGCACTGTCTACGCCGCAGGTATAAAATTTATCTGAACAGCAGTATCACTAACCCAAGGACAATCCTGTAATAAACAAATATATTCACCTTCTGTTTGCTGAGGAAAGACATAAGGAATTTTATTGCCAGAAATCCTGAAACTGCTGAAGCAATGAAACCAGTAATGACAGGCAAAAGCATTCCTTCAGGGAGCCCGGTATTATAAACATCTGTAAAACTTAAAAGCCCTCCGGCAAGTATAATAGGTGTACTTAAGAGGAAGGTAAAACGTGCGGCTGTTTCCCTCTCAAGGTTCCTGAACAGACCTGCTGTAATAGTTATACCTGAACGTGATACACCCGGTATAAGGGCAACAGCCTGAGCACACCCGATGATCAAGGCATCAGATATATTCATATTGTGGAGTTTTCTTCTTTTCCGCCCCTTTTCCTCTGCCCACCATAATAGTAAACCAAACAGGATAAGTGTAACAGCGATAAGAGAAGGGTCTCTGAGGAGTGATTCTATCTTATCCTGGAATAACAGGCCAGCTATTCCTGCTGGTATTGTGCCAATAATTATATACCATCCAATCTTGCCTTCGGTATTTGTATCAATACTACCTTTATTGCTTTTAATCATGCCGGCAGCCATATTGTAAAAATCCCTCCAGAAGAAGGCTATTATCCCTGTTAAAGACCCTAAATGGAGAAACACATCAAAGGCAAGGCCAGGGTCTTCCCAGCCAAATATCCATGGAAAGAGGATAAGATGGGCAGTACTGCTTACAGGAAGAAATTCAGTAAACCCCTGTATTATACCTAATATTAATGCCTGAACCATTTCAGGTTCGTATAATAACAGCACTTATAGCGATTGTCTACCTTTGATAATGATTGAGAAAGTCGGAAGGATGGCATAAGAATTGCTTATTCTTATCTTAAACGTCATCTTAAACTTCTGGGAGATTACAACTATGAAAGCGAAATTCTCACCTATACTAATAGGATTACTGTTGATTATTACGTCTATGGCTGGATGCGGAACAAATCCAGGTGCAAAAACAGAGCCTATAGAAAGTGGTTCAACAACTCCAACAGCCCCAACCGGTCTTACAGCAACAGCAGTTGGTTCAGGTCAGATAGATATTAGTTGGACAGATTCGACTGATGATAAAGGGGTATCAGGTTATTATGTGTATACCGGGAATACCCAGATTGAAGAAGTTACTGTAACAAATTATAATCATACAGGCCTGAATCCTGACACTGAATATTGCTATACAATAAAGGCATTTGATGGTGATGGTAATGTTTCCGATGCAAGCAATCAGGCTTGTGCAAAGACCTGGCAGAAGGTTGATATTTCTGCACTCATAACAGAGGCAAAGGCAGCTCTCGAGAACCAGGATATAGCTGCTGCAAAGGCCAGATTTGAAGAGGCATATGCAGGCGATTCAACTAATAAAGATGCAAACTTCGGGGCTGCTGTCACAAAAGGTATAATGCTCCTTGAAGACCCTGATGTAATCGATATAATTGAGAAGTGGAATGGTTATGCACCTACTGTAAAGGATGTGGTATATGGTGTCCTCGATGACACATTGACAGACAATTCAACAGATCAAGAGGCGTTAATCCTATCGAGGATGATTTCAGGTACTAAAGATGCAGACCCTGTCAACCAGTTTAAAGACCTTATTGGGAAACTTCCAAAGAACAGGGTGCCTATTTTAAAGAAGATTCGCATAGCTGTAGGACGTACTATTCCATCTACTGCCCCTTCTGTATCTGAGATGCAGGTTGTTATTGACAACAAGATTCTCCCGGTTGTTGCTGATATGATTAAAAAGATCAGGACTGTAGAAGGGACAGGTTACACATTTACAGTAACACCATCCATGACCGGTAATGCTGAGGCCGATAACGCTGTGCTTGATGACGGCGATTTCTATGCCTTTGACGCTGGATTGAACGGTCTTAAGACGTTATTGAATATTGCTGCAGCCTATAACCTTGATATTGACTATGATATTATTGAAGCAGACCCATTGAGCGCCATAAATGGTCCTTCCGGAGGTCTGACTTCGACTTTGGATTCATCCAGGTTCTTTACACTTAAATCCAGTGGAACTACAAAGATGAGCAGTGCACTTTCTTCCTTAAAGGATGCAGTTGCCTGTTTAGATAAATCATATGATT
>MHER01000115.1 GCA_001805205.1 Nitrospirae bacterium RIFCSPLOW2_12_42_9
AATATCTTGCATCTATGGGCATAGTTGAGGTAATTTTAGAGGGTGATCTTAACGGAGAAAAGCTGGCTGGTAAATTAAAATATTTTTTTAAGAACCGTGACATACTAAAAAAGATGTCCGGGAAGAGTGCAAATATTTATAATAGAAATGCCGCACATGACATTGTTAATATGTGCAGGGCGCTGGCCGGGGTAAAATGAACCATCCCAAGGAGGCATAAAGTGTTCAGGAAGATTCAGCATATACATTTTGTAGGCATAGGTGGACAGGGGATGAATGGAATAGCAGAGGTACTGCTCAATTTAGGATACAGGGTAAGCGGATCGGATTTAAATGAATCAGAGGTATTACAACGGCTCAGAAAGGCAGGAGGCCATATCACCATCGGACATAGTCCTTCCAATATCAAGGGTGCACAGGTAGTGGTTATCTCATCCGCTGTATCTCCTGACAATGTTGAGGTTGTAGCAGCAAGACAGGCATCAATCCCTGTAATACAGAGGGCAGAGATGCTGGCAGAATTAATGCGCCTCAAGTACGGGATCGCTATTGCAGGGGCACACGGAAAGACTACGACAACATCAATGGTAGCGGGTATCATCGCCTCAGCAGGGCTTGATCCAACGGTTGTTATAGGCGGGAAGCTGAACAGTCTTGGGAGTAATGCCAAATTAGGACAGAGTGAGTTCCTTGTGGCAGAGGCTGATGAGAGTGACGGCTCTTTCCTGAAACTCTCGCCTACCATAGCAATCGTGACTAATATAGATGCCGAGCATCTGGACTATTACAATGGTCTTGATGATATTAAAAAGACATTCCTGAGTTTTATAAACAAGGTACCGTTCTATGGCATAGCAATACTCTGCGCTGATAATGAAAATGTTAAAAGTATTATTCCTTATATTGAAAAAAGATACATGACATACAGCATACGGGCAAAGGCTGATATTACTGCATATGACATCAGTACCAGCAATGGAAAATCCAATTTCAGGGTCTTATATAAAGGAATAGATATGGGAGAGTTTAACCTGCCCATTCCGGGTGTACACAACATCAGTAATGCCCTTGCAAGTATAGGAGCAGCAATAGAGCTCGATATCAAGACAGACGATGTGCGAAGGGCACTTGGAGATTTCAGCGGTGTTGAGCGGAGGTTTCAGATAATAGGAAGGATAAATAAACGAAATGAAAAGAAAAGTAATGAGGATATTATTATTGTCGACGACTATGGCCATCACCCGACAGAGGTGAGGGCCACCCTCTCTGCTGCAAAAGAGGGGTGGGGAAAAAGGACCGTTGTCATATTCCAGCCGCACAGATATACAAGGACCCGCGACCTCATAGCAGATTTTGCAGGTGCCTTTGATAACGCCGATGTCCTCCTTATTACTGATATATATCCGGCTGGTGAAAAACCTATTGAAGGTGTAACCGGTGAAAAACTATATAATACAATATGCAGACATGGACACAGGAATGCAGTATATATCCCTGACAAGACCAAAATCAATAATTACATAAAAGACATCCTTATGCCCGGGGACATGGTAATTACACTCGGTGCAGGGGATATATGGAAGATTGGGAGGAAAATAATAAGTGACAACCAGGATACAGGACAGTCTTAGTTCTTTTATTAAGGAATTCAAAGGTGTAATACTCTTTGATGAACCAATGAGCAGGCATACCTCCTTCAGGATAGGAGGGCCTTCAGAGGCTATTGTATTTCCAGGCAATGAAGATGATCTTTTAAAAATATTCAGTTTCATACGGAGAAAAAAGGTCCCGCTGTTCATGCTGGGAGAAGGGACTAATATACTTGTGGGTGACAGGGGGATACGCGGTGTTGTTGTTTCCCTTTCTTCGAAGTTTGCCGGGAATTGTTTTAAAAGCATTGTCACTGTAAAAGAAGACGCACGTAGTGTATATTTATATGCCGGTGCAGGAATTGCCCTCGCAAAGTTGCTCAGGTATACAACAGAAAAAGGCATTTCAGGTCTTGAGTTTACAGCAGGAATACCCGGCTCACTCGGAGGGGCTGTAATTATGAACGCAGGGTCATATGGTAAAGAGATGGGCGAGGTAATCGACTCGGTAAGGATATTAGATCATAATGCGAAGATAAAAGAACTCCCTGCAGAAGATATCTCATTTCATTACAGATATGCACGTATACCGGCAGTTGCTGTACTGGGTGCAGTATTAAGACTTACCAAAGGCGACACAGAAAAGATAAGAAATACTATTAAGGAGAATCTGATCAGGAAGAAGAATACTCAACCATTAGACAAGCCGAGTGCCGGTTCTGTTTTTAAAAATCCCACAGGGATGAGAGCGTGGCAATTGATTGATTCTGTTGGCCTGCGGGGGACTTGTATAGGAAATGCCCGTGTATCAGAAAAACATCCCAATTTTATAGTAAATAATGGTGGTGCTAAAGCAAGAGATGTGTTATCTCTTATAAGACAGATAGGGCACAAGGTAGAATATAAAACAGGTGTTACACTCGAATTAGAAGTTAAGATAATAGGGACATAAACATGATTACAAGCAAGAAGATCGGCGTTCTTATGGGTGGGTTATCTTCCGAGCGTGATATTTCTTTAAAAACAGGCACCCTTATTGCCGCATCTCTCAAAAAAACAGGTTACGATGTTATAACTATTGATGCCGGGACTGATCTCCCCTGTCAGATTGATAAGAATGGCGTGGAGGTCGCCTTTATTGCGCTTCATGGAAGATATGGAGAGGACGGCTGCGTTCAGGGATTGCTTGAACTTATGGGTATACCATATACAGGGTCAGGTGTTACAGCAAGTGCAATCTGCATGGATAAGGTGTTATCAAAGAGATTATTCGAATACCACTCCATCCCTACACCTGAATATATCCTGTATAAAAAGGATGAAAAGGAAGAACCCGTTGTTCCAGGTTATCCTGTTGTAGTCAAGCCGTGCAGGGAGGGATCGACCATAGGCGTAAGTATAGTATCAAATAAGGAAGCCCTCTCACCGGCATTAGAAAAGGCCCTCCGCTATGGTGATGATGTAATAATTGAAAAATATATAGATGGCATGGAGGTTACGGCTGGTATACTTGATAACGCCCCGCTTCCTTTAATTGAAATTGCCCCGAAGGAAGGGTTCTATGACTTTAAAACAAAGACTACGAGCGGTGCAGCAGAATATATTGTACCGGCAAGGCTCTCATCCTCTGTTACAGGAGAGATAAAGGCTATTGCATTAAAGACACATAAGGTCATGGGTTGCTGTTACGTATCGCGTATAGATTTCAGGATTGACCCTGCTGGTCATCCTTATGTACTTGAAGTTAATACTGTCCCCGGGATGACAGAGACAAGCCTCCTTCCGAGGGCTGCAGGAGAGGCAGGTATTGGTTATCATGAACTTGTAGAAATGATCCTTACATCAGCATTTATACAAAAAAATATAAGGTTATAAGATAAATACAATGTATTTAACTAAATATAACAGAGTCAATAAAAAATACCACAAAAAGAATAACAGGATCAAGAACAACAAAGGGATTTACGGAGGTATTATAAGGTTTCTTAAACTTGCAATTATCATTGTCTCAATAGTCCCCACACTCTATTTTATAGACAGGGGTTATAACTTCTTAAACAGATCTGTTAATCTGGATAGTTTTTTCACGGTAAGGAATGTAAAGATAAAGGGAAATACCTTTATCTCAATGGATGAATTATCACATTATTTGAAAGGTGTTCAGGGAAAGAGTATTTTAAGTGTGAATTTGAAGGGTGTTGCGAATAAAATAAAGAATCACCCATGGGTTAGAGATGTATCAGTCAGGAGGGAATTACCAGGGACAATCTGGGTAGATGTCCTTGAGAGAACGCCTGCTGTATATGTAAACACTGACAGCAAACTTTATATTGCAGATGAAGAAGGTGTAATACTGGGTAACAACAGCGGGGAGTTATTAAGACTGCCTGTAGTTTACGGAATTGACATTTCAGGTATTAAATCGGGCGGGAAAAGCAGGGAAGAGGGATTAAAATCCGCCATTGAAGTAAAAAGGGTGTTGACCTCAATCCCATGGATCGATCTAACAACAACAGGTATAGAAGTAGGTGAACGTTCGCAGATTGTTCTTCACCTTAAAGGATACAGGATTAAGCTTGGAAGAGGAGGTTATCAGGAAAAGCTTCAACGTTTTTATAATATTGTAAAAAATCTCCAGGATAGGGATATCCCTTACAAAGAAGTCGATCTGAGATTTGAGAACCAGATAATAGTTAAGATTCTTGACACATAAGATTTTAGTTTTTGGGAGGTGGTAATGCGAAAAAGGGACAGCGTAGTTGTTGCACTTGATATCGGGACGACAAAGGTATGCGCACTGGCAGCAGAAATTACCAGGGAAAACAGGATAAAGTTGTTAGGTACCGGAACGAGTCCATCGCATGGTTTGAAAAAGGGTGTTGTAATCAATATCGAAGAAACTGTTGACTCAATAAAAAACGCAATCAGGGAGGCAGGAAAGACCGCAGGGATTGAGATCAAAGGTGTCTATACAGGCATAGCAGGTAGTCACATAAGTGGAATAAACAGCCGGGGTGTGGTTCCTATAAAAAATCAGGAGGTCACTATAAATGACATAGAGAAGGCTATTGAGACAGCAAGGGCTGTGACAATCCCTCCGGATAAGGAAATACTGCATGTAATCCCCCAGGAGTTTATAGTAGACGGTCAGAATGGCATAAAAAATCCTCTTGGAATCTCGGGAGTAAGGCTTGAGGTCCAGGTGCACATTATTACAGGCGGAATCACTTCAGTCCAGAATATTGTAAAGAGCATAAATAAGGCAGGTCTTGAGGTCATGGATATTATGCTTCAGCCATTGGCCTCGAGTGAGGCCGTATTAACGCAGGATGAAAAGGACCTTGGTGTGGTAATGATTGATATAGGAGGGGGGACAACTGACCTGGCAATATTTACCAATGGCGCAATAGCACATACAGCAGTAATACCGGTTGGCGGAAACCATGTGACCAACGATATTGCAATCGGCTTGAGTACACCCGCCTCAGAAGCAGAAAAAATCAAGATTCAATACGGGTGTGCAATGAGATCCCTGTTAAATGGGAACTCTGCTATAGAAGTGGCAAGCGTGGGAGGCAGACCTCCGCACCAGGTCTCCCAACATACAATCGCAGAGATAATCGAATTAAGGGCTGATGAGATATTCAGGCTCGCATTAAATGAGATAAAAAAGGTGCAGCATGTGAGTACGATCTCATCCGGGATTGTTATTACCGGAGGTACCAGCTCGC
>MHER01000116.1 GCA_001805205.1 Nitrospirae bacterium RIFCSPLOW2_12_42_9
TATACCTGTGCCGCAGGGAAAGGCTGTGTATTCAGTGGATGAGGCTGAACAATATGCAAAAGAGATAAAGTCAAATGTGGCAGTTGTAAAGGCCCAGATCCATGCAGGAGGCAGGGGCAAGGCCGGCGGGGTAAAACTTGCAAGGGATAAAAAGGATGTGGCAAAGTTTACAAATGAGATTTTAGGCAAAGTGCTCGTAACTCATCAGACAGGCCCTGAAGGGAGATGTGTTAGAAAGTTGCTCATAGAGGAGGGGGTAGATATAGCAAAAGAACTCTACCTGAGTTTATTGATTGACCGTACCTACAGCCGTCCGGTCTTTATAACAAGTCTTGAGGGCGGTATGGAGATAGAAGAGGTTGCTGCAAGGACACCTGAAAAGGTCATCAAGGAGTATATTGACCCATCAGTTGGTTATCAACAGTTCAATGGCCGGAATATGGCGTTCAGACTCGGGTTGCCCCCTGAAATAATAAAACAATTCATCAGTATGGCAGGAAATCTCTACAGACTTCTTACTGAGAAGGGCGCTTCTCTCATAGAGATTAATCCACTGGTTATCACAAAGGATAACAGGCTCATTGCCCTTGATGCAAAGATGAGCTTTGATGATAACTCACTCTTTAAGAATGAAGATGTCA
Organism: Nitrospirae bacterium RIFCSPLOW2_12_42_9; assembly: GCA_001805205.1. Lineage (GTDB taxonomy): Bacteria > Nitrospirota > 9FT-COMBO-42-15 > HDB-SIOI813 > HDB-SIOI813 > HDB-SIOI813. Next base: position 642 of record MHER01000116.1, read on the forward strand.
GGGCTTTTAGGGATCTCGATGAAGAGGAAGACCTTGAGATTGAGGCATCAAAACACGGGCTGAATTATGTTAAGCTCAATGGTAATATAGGTTGTATGGTCAACGGTGCAGGCCTCGCAATGGCCACGATGGATGTTATCAAACTTGCCGGAAGTGAGCCTGCCAATTTTCTTGATGTCGGCGGAGGCGCATCAAAGGAGACTGTGAAACATGCATTCCAGATCCTGCTTGCTGATAAAAATGTAAGAGGTGTTTTTGTTAATATATTTGGCGGTATCGTGCGATGTGAAAGGATTGCCGGAGGTATAATAGAGGCAGCAAAAGAGGTGGAGATTAAAGTGCCGCTTGTCATACGGCTTGAAGGGACAAATGCAAAAGAGGGGCTTGAGATGCTTAAAGGATCCGGCCTGAATCTTCAGGTTGCATCGGATATCTGGGAAGGTGCGCAGAAGGTAGTCAAATTGGTAGGAGGGGCGTAAATATGAGTATCCTCGTTAATAAATCAACAAGATTAATGGTGCAGGGGATTACAGGGAAAGAAGGTTCATTCCATACGAGTGCCTGTATGGAATACGGGACAAATATAGTTGCCGGCGTAACGCCTGGAAAAGGCGGGATGGACTTTGAAGGGGTTCCTGTGTTCAATACTGTGAGTGAGGCTATAGAGGCAACGAAACCAAATGTATCTATGATCTTTGTTCCGCCTGCCTTTGCTGCAGATGCCATCATGGAATCTGTTGAGGCAGGGATTCCGCTGATTGTATGCATTACAGAAGGGATACCCGTTAATGATATGGTTAATGTAAAAAGATTCATGGTTGGGAAAAAGAGCAGGCTGATAGGCCCAAATTGTCCCGGCATTATCACACCGGAAGAGTGCAAGATCGGGATTATGCCTGGTTTCATACATAAGAAGGGGAGGATCGGTGTTATATCGAGAAGCGGCACACTCACTTACGAGGCTGTATGGCAGGTAACAAAGACAGGTCTTGGTGAATCAACATGTATCGGCATTGGCGGTGACCCTGTAAATGGTACGAACTTTATAGATTTGTTAGGGATGTTTGAGAAGGATAATGAGACAGATGCAATGGTAATGATAGGTGAGATTGGAGGAGACGCAGAAGAACGTGCAGCAGAATTCATAAAGTCCGATATCTCAAAACCTGTCATTGGATTCATTGCAGGTATTACGGCGCCGCCAGGGAGAAGGATGGGACATGCAGGTGCAATCATCTCAGGCGGTAAGGGAACAGCATCTGAGAAGATGGCGGCAATGGAGAAGGCAGGTATCCATGTGGTGAGAAATCCCGCACTAATTGGGCAGACTGTTGTCGAGGTACTTAAAAAGAGATAGAAAAACCACGTATTTTGTACTTAAAATAGATATGGCAGCCATGTTTTTCCACAATCTTTTCACAATTTATCCACACCTTTTCCTCAGAAATTCCACAAAATAGTGTGTGTGACATTAAAAAAATAACTATATATTGAAAAATATTCTTGACAAAAGATCTTCCATGGTATAAACTTTTTTCCGCTTCCATTAGTGAATTGGTGAATAGCTCAATAATCCCCATAAACATAAAGTCGCTGATTCACTAACTCTTTAACTCACTATTTATAGGAGGGTTTCTATGGCAACAAAAGAAATTGTAGAACCTCTGTTTTCTCAAAACGCAATCAAGGTGTTGGAAAAACGCTACCTCGCCAAAAATGAAAAGGGTGAGGTGGTGGAGACCCCGAAGGAGATGTTCAGGAGGGTAGCGAAGAATATCTCCCAGGCAGACCTTATTTATAATAGGGAAGCTGATATTAAGGGTACAGAGGAAAGATTCTACGGACTCATGATTAGAAAAGAGTTCCTCCCCAACTCGCCTACATTGATGAATGCAGGGAGGGAGCTTCAGCAGTTATCAGCGTGTTTTGTCCTGCCGGTTGAGGATTCAATGGACGGTATATTTGAATCTGTTAAGCAGGCAGCTATTATTCATAAATCAGGTGGAGGTACTGGTTTTTCCTTTACGAGGCTCAGACCCAAAAATGATGTGGTACGCACAACCGGAGGTGTTGCCTCAGGCCCTGTATCATTCATGAAGGTATTCAACCACGCCACAGAGGCAGTAAAACAGGGGGGTACAAGACGGGGTGCGAATATGGGGATATTAAGGATAGACCATCCTGATATATTTGATTTTATAGACTGTAAAACCAAAGAGAAGGATTTAACAAATTTCAATATAAGTGTGGCAATCACGGACCGCTTTATGGAGGCAGTTGAAAAGGACGAGACATATGAATTAAAGAATCCCCGTACAGGAGATATTGTGTCAAGGCATCCTGCAAGGGATGTCTTTAATATGATAGCAACTAATGCATGGAGGAATGGTGAGCCAGGCCTCTTCTTTATAGATACTACCAACAGGCTCAATCCAACACCTCACGTTGGGGCCATTGAAGCGACAAACCCATGCGGTGAACAGCCGCTTATCCCATTTGAGTCCTGTAATCTTGGGAGCATTAATCTTGAGGTTCATGTTAAATCTGCTGATGGAAAGAATGAGATAGACTGGGACAGGCTCAATCGTACTGTGCGGAACGCAGTATATTTCCTTGACAATGTGATTGATATGAACAGCTATCCCATCCCGCAGATAGAAGAGTTGACTAAGAAAAACAGGAAGATAGGGCTTGGTGTTATGGGGTTTGCACGAATGCTCTTTAAACTCGGCGTGCCTTATGACTCAGTGGAGGGGATAAATACTGCAAGAAAGGTGATGAAGTTTATCAGAGATACAGGACATGATGAGTCCTCAAGGCTGGCACAACAGAGGGGCGTATTTCCAAACTGGGAGGGGTCCGTATATGAGAGTGAAGGGAAGAGACTCAGGAATGCATATATAACTACTGTGGCGCCAACAGGGACTTTGAGCATGATAACAGACACATCCGGCGGTTGTGAACCGGAGTTCTCCCTTATATGGTACAAGAATGTAATGGATGGAGAACGCCTGCCATATGTACTTGATACATTTATCGACATAGCAAAATCAGAGGGGTTCTGGAGTGAAAATCTGCTTGAGAGGATAATAGCAAACCATGGTTCTGCCAGGGGACTTTCTGAAGTTCCTGAGAAATGGCAGGCCATATTTGCCACGGCCCATGATATATCAACTGAATGGCATGTCAGGATGCAGGCTGCCTTTCAGGAGTACACAGACAGTGCTGTATCAAAGACCATTAATCTTACAATGGACGCATCTGTTGAGGATGTAAAAAAGGCATACATGCTTGCATACAAACTTGGATGTAAGGGGATAACGGTCTACAGGGATGGAAGCCGTTCAGAGCAGGTGATGACAGTGCCTGCATTCTTCGCTTCGCTCAGCGCAAGCGATGGGAGCGAAGCGAAAAATGTGGGTACGACTAAGAAGGAGGATAAAGATATGGGATCAAAGAGGAGAGAAGAGGATTTAAAAGAGGTAGAAGGTACGGGTCAACCAGCGCACCATGTTATTCAACCGAGGCCGAGGCCGAAGATTACTACCGGTGTTACCAATAAGATGCATACCTCCTGCGGTGATCTATATGTAACAATTAATGAAGATGAGAGGGGTGGCGCCTTTGAGGTCTTCTGTAATATGGGCAAGGCGGGTGGGTGCGAGGGTTCGCAGAATGAGGCCATAGGACGGCTAATTTCTCTTGCCTTCAGGAGTGGTGTTGCACCCCAGTCTGTTATAAGACAACTAATCGGGATCAGGTGTAACAAGCCATATGGCCTGGGAAGAGATACTGTACACTCCTGTGCAGATGCTATTGCAAAGTCTGTGCTTGAGTATCTTATGAAAAAGGCCCAGACCGGCAATCAGGATATAAGCGTTGAGTATGACAGGAGGATAGGCTCTGCATGCCCTGACTGTGGCTGTGAGATGGAATTCTCCGAAGGGTGTGAGAAGTGCCACTTCTGCGGCCACTCAAAGTGCTATTAGATAGATTTGGTCTTGATAAGAATGTTTGCATGTAGTATCCTTCCTTTATGAAACTCACGGGAATTCAGATGTTACAATTAGACAATTTTGCCTCCCGGAATAATATTCGTTTTATTGTACTGTTTGGTTCGCAAACTCAGGCACTTTCACAGGAAGGGTCTGATTATGATATCGCTGTTTCATTAAAAGGTGGAAAATCTTTTATGAGCGATTTTGATGTCTATTCGCAAATCCTGGATGGTTTAAGTACAATCCTGCAGATTGCGTATGAAAAGATAGACCTTACCGACCTGGACAATGCCAATATACTTTTAAGATATGAAGTTACTTGCAGAGGCAAGCTCTTATATGGAGATGAACTGGAATATTTGGAGTTGAAATCCTTTGCCTATCGTGATTATATAGATGCAAAAAGGCTTTTTGACCTTGAAAGAGATCTAATTGGAAAGAGACAGAAGATGATTTTGGAATCCCTTGATAAAATAATATCAAAATGATACGTGAAGATTTTGTCAGAAGAAAGATATCTCTAATCCAGGATGAACTTGATCATCCTTTTGTCCGGTGAGACTTGACATGCCTTAACAATACAAGTTATTCTCAGATTATGCTCTA
>MHER01000117.1 GCA_001805205.1 Nitrospirae bacterium RIFCSPLOW2_12_42_9
ATCCCACTTAGCTCCGCCTAACAGGTCGCAGTATTTGTCGTATGGGAAATGCAGGACATCCTCAGAAGACTTACCCTCTCTCTCTGTGGGAACGTTCAGCATATTTACCTCAAGATTCACATTAACAGGTTTAAGGCCTGCTTACAGTCTTTTCCAGCCTTACATCTAACGGCCTCATTTTATGGGAAATTACCTGTTATTGTCAATAGTTAGAAGTTCTTGGGGCTTCCTTAGTATTTCAGTAGGCAAACAAATAACATAAAAAATTTAGATAGTACCCATTGTTGACTAACATCATTACTTGTTGTATTATTTCTGTAAGTAATAATAATATGTTATTTGAAGAAACATGAAGTATTTAGATTTCAAGAACAAAGTCAAGGATTTTCCGGTCTTTTCTTCCTCTCAACTCTCTGCATTTGGTGAAAAGGAGGCTGTTTTAAGGAATCAACTAAGCTATTGGAAGAAAAAGGGGCTTGTATTGGAAATCAAAAAGGGCCTGTATGTTTTAAATGAACATGACCGGAAGGTAACTCCGTCGAGGTATTTTTTAGCAAACCAGATTTATGCACCATCTTATGTCAGTACGGAGTTTGCCATGGGATATTATGATTTAATCCCCGAAAGGGTTGTTGACGTTACATCTGTAACTACACGAAAGACAAACCGCTTTCAGAATCCATTTGGTCTCTTTATTTATCAGCATATTGGCATCTCCTGTTTTGATGGATATAGAGAAACAAAGGATGAAAATAATCTATCGTATATGATTGCAATGCCTGAAAAAGCTATTGTTGACTTTCTCTATCTGAATCTCGGACGTTTCACATTCAACCGGCCTGAAATCTTTGAATTATCCTATCGCTTTCAGAACCTTGATCTTATTGATTCTGAATATTTATTGAACCTTGCAACCCTTTTTCACTGCAAGAAATTGGTAAGTGTAGTGAAAGCATTCATTGAATTTATCAATACTCAGAAAGGATAGCTTTGATTGACATATTGCGTAAACAGATTGGAGGGGGCCATACCCGGGAGGAAAAGGTTAATCACCTCAGGGAGTTCCTTCAAATTCTCATCTTAAAAATTATCTATGATACGGGATACTACAAAAACCTGAGTTTTGTTGGTGGTACTGCACTCCGTGTCCTCTATGATCTGAGGAGATTTTCTGAAGACCTGGACTTTTCACTGTTCAGAAAGTCTCATTTTGATTTTGATCTGTTTACCGGATGTCTTAGAAATCATTTGGAAGGGTATGGACTTGAGATTGAATTAAAGACAGTTGAGCGTAATATTGTTAAGACAATTGAAATAAGGTTTAAGAACATTCTTATGCCCCTGGCCCTGTCTTCACACAAAGGGGAAAGACTTGTTGTTAAAGTTGAAATTGATAGTAATCCTCCGAAGGGGGCAAGAACGGAAATATCACTCATAAACAGGATGTATGTATTCACTGTTACTCACTTTGACCTGCCGTCTCTTTATGCCACAAAGCTTCATGCATGTTTCTTCCGGGGATTTGTAAAGGGGAGGGACTTTTATGACCTGCTTTGGTATCTGGGAAAGAAAACAAAACCGAATTTTGAACTTCTTCGTAGCGCTATGAAGCAGACCCACCCTGAATATACACCAGTGACAAATCGTAACTATAAAGAATTCATGCGGAAAGAGTTGGAAAAGATTGATTTTAAAAAAGCAAGACAGGATGTGGCAAGATTCCTTGAGGATAAGGAAGAGTTGAGGTTGATTGACCGGGATGTATTCTTAAAGATATTGCAGAATACTTAGTGCCTCAAAATGTTATATAGCTTTACCTTCTTTATTCCACCCCTACAGTCCCCTGCTTGATGGCAGACTTGTTTGTGGCATTATTCCTGAGGTATGAAAATCTATCACGAATCAAGGCACACGAATCAAGGCAATTTGACAACAAAATTTATTTCTGCTACGTTAGGCTCATAAGAGCAAGACAATATCAAGAAAGGGGCTAAGAGAATGTCTGTAATATTAAAACTTGATATACCGGAAGGTGCCTTTTCAGCTCTTCGTAAAAACCCTTCTGAATTTGCTAATGAATTAAGACTTGCAGCATCTGTTAAATGGTATGAGATGGGTATAATATCTCAGGAAAAAGCCGCAGAGATTGCAGGTCTATCCAGAACCGAATTTATATTTTCTCTCGGAAAATTTGGATTATCGCCATTCCAATACACAATTGGGGAAATAAAAGAAGAACTATCTCGTGAGTAAGTTATGGATACCTAATACTTCTCCCTTGTCAGATCTCTAATAAATGCAGGTTTAAGGTTTGAGAAACATTGGATAACAAAAGCACTCGAACTTATTGATGAGAGATTTGACAATGACAATGAAATTACCGGGGAGATAGTCTGACTCTTCCTTTAATAACAGTACCGGGTCATGCACACTCACTATTGCACTATTTTATTTATTCCACCCTTACAGTCCCTTGTTTGATGGCAGACTTGTTTGATGTATTATCCTGACCTTTTCTGCCTCTGTCAGGTCACGTTTTGGTTTTGCTGGTAAACCTACTGCGAGTGTTCCGTTTTTCCAATAATAATGATGGAGGTTCTTGTTTGCGTCTCCAATATGGCACTATTTTTGCTTAAAATTTAGTGATTATGAGACTAACATTAATCTATATTTTTATTGTTATTGTCTTTTTCGGATGCGGATCAAGCAATTCCGATAATGACCAATCTTTAAATAACCAACTTCCTGCTCCAGCAGCCCCTGAAAACCTGGTGGCCATGGGAAAGAACAAGAAAATCTTATTAACCTGGGATGCCGTTGAGGGTGCCGATTCTTATAATATCTACTATTCTGATACCCCGGATGTGGACACCTCAACAGGGACAAAAATACCATCCGTTTACAGCCCCTATACTCACAACAACCTTGATGGGGAAAAAGTCTATTATATTGTGACCGCAGTCAGCGCATCTGGTGAGAGCCTCCCTTCTATAGAGTCCTCCGCCACACCGGCCAATATCTTTCTTAATAAAGAGACTGTAAACGAACTGGATGACGATGGCTGGTTGGTTATCCTGGGCAACGTAAAAAACTGGGGGGATGTCCCTGCTTGTGGAGGTACCGTAATAGCCACCATTAATTTATTTACCCAGAGAGAGGTAGCCACCATATACTGGGGAGTGACTGGAAGGACGATGTTGCGAGATGGCCTGACAGACCCTGCCTGTCTTTATCCTGGTGAGATTGGGGTCTTTCAGATTTACACGGGGATTCCTTATACGATCTATAATAAGGATGAAGGCTATAAACTTGAGATTGAGGCCACAACAGACGGAATACAGGAACCTGTTATTAAAGATAATGACCTAATAGTGGATCCCGATAGTGTCGAGTGGAAATCTGCCTGGGAACCTGATAAATTTATGGATAAGCTCACCGGCACGATCAAGAACCTTCACGAAACGGAAACGGCCTATATTGTGATAGTAAATCTTATTACCTATGATAAGGATGGCAAGGTTACAGGCATCTATCCGGGGCTTGCCTCAAATGGCCCATGCCAGGATTTAAACTTTACCGATTATAGCTGTATCCGCGCCGGCAACAGCGCATCCTTTACTATTACCCCCTGGCGCATAGAACCTTTCTTACCTAAAGACGCCCCTGACTACTCTATTTACATCTCTCACTTAGAAGCATCAGATTTCCTTGCACCTATAGAAGGCACATTTTGACGTCCTTCAAATAATTTGCCTCTGGCTGCTTTAAACTATATTGAAGGTTATAGTGGACTGTACAATAGCTTTACCTTCTTTATTCCACCCCTACAGTCCATTTCTTGATGGCAGACTTGTTTGTTGCATTATCCCTTGCCTGTCCTGTCCAGTGTCAGGACATGAGATCACAACGCCATAGGTCTGGTGTCACAGGAAATCGAAACCACAAACAACTAACCATTGGCTGCCTTGGCAAGAGCAGGTAATATTTTTATTTTCCGTATTTCCTTCACTACCGGAGAATGAATCACATGATAGAGATCCCACGCAAGTTGCAAGTTAAGCCAAAATTGAGCCTCCATTCCAAACAATTGTTCCAAACGGAGTGCGGTATCCGGAGTCACTCCCCGCTTACCATGGATTAATTCATTAACCCGCGGATATGAGACCCCAAGCTTTTCCGCCAGCCCTGCCTGCGTCATCTTCAGCGGTTTGAGAAATTCTTCCATCAGCATTTCGCCAGGATGCGTTGGTGGCCTGTGTGTTGGTATACGAACCATTTTCTTCTTCCTTCTTCAATCAGTGATAATCTGTTATCTCAACTCGTTCAGCTCCCTCTTTTGTCCAAACAAAACAAACACGAAATTGATCATTAATGCGTATACTGTGTTGCCCAACCCGTTCTTTTTTTAGCGCCTCCAGTTCATTCCCCGGCGGAATACGAAGTGACTCCAGAGAAACCACCGCGTTTAGTTGATCAAGCTTCCGTTGCGCCACGCGCCAGATTTGTTCCGGACAGACACATCTGGCCTTCTTGGATCTATTCCGATTAAAAACATCCTCAGTCCCCTTGTTAAAAAACGATTTAATCAATCCGCGTTTCCTCCGGGGACCATCACGGTCATTTTTGCATTATAATGGATAACGTTATATATGTCAATGGCTCTAATTACATCATTTAGCTTGCTGCAAAAATAGGCGGGACAAAGCTATCATGATAAGAACAACCGCAGTGGCACATAGAGGGCTCTCTCTTCGACCCTGAACGTATCCTTTGTTATTATCAGGGGAGTCTTTGCCTTGAACTTTCCCATGAAATATCTGATGCCCTTGATATCCTTGGTTGTCTCTCTGTATTTGACCTCTATGGGAATCAGGCCTTTTGTAGTCTCTAAGATAAAATCTACCTCGGCCTCTCTTTCCCTGAAGTAGAAGAGCTTTCCTGAAATCCCTTTATACAGGTTTAACTGGGAGAAGACGGCGATTTCTGCAAGCTGACCGAGGATACCCTTTTCCTCAACCTGTGCCGGGGTAAGTCTTTGCAGGTGGATATAAAGCCCTGTATCTATTGTGTAGAGTTTTCTAAATGCCCTGAGCCTCGATGCCTCTGTCCTTGCATACTTTTCAAGGAGACGGACAAGCATAGAGGTCTGAAGGTAATGTAAATAGTCTGAAACAGTCTGCCGTGTAGCGTTATAAGAAGCGGCAATCTCATTTATGTTGATGATGCTCCCGCTGTGAAATATGCTGTAGAGCAGAAGATTCTCTAATAGCCCCCTGTCCGCTACCCGGAAGGCCTCCGGGATATCATGATAGATAACTCTCTCAAGGATATTTTCTGTAAAATATTGTCTTATTGACCTTTCTCCCTTTAGTTGAAGAAACTCAGGAAAACCACCATTCAACAGAAACTGATAGAGATGGATATCCACTTCCCGGTTATGTAAGGCCATCCTTTTTGATATCTGTACTAAACCTCTTAAAAGAGGCTCTCTGTCAGGCCGTTCAAAAAAGACCTTCCATAAAGTGATTATATCTTCCTGAAGTCTTATAATTTCCTCTTTGATTTGCCGGAATTGCAGAAACTCTGAGAATGAAAAGGGGGGTATGTTGAACCTGAACAGCCGGCCAACCAGACTTTCTCTTCCCTTTTTGACCAGGAAGGATGCGGCTGAACTTGAGACCACAAACTTAATTGGATATTTCTGGTCATAGTACCTTTTCAGATAAAGCTCCCACTCCTTGAGATGTGTTACCTCATCCAGAAAGAGGTAGAGTTTCTCCTTTGCAGATTGAATCCTCATCCCTGTAAGATATGTTTCTATAATGCTTAGAAGGCTTTCAAAGAACTTCTCTTTCCTTATAAGCGGGTCATCGAGGGAGATATATATAATATGCCTTGGGTTGATACCCTTTTCGATTAAGCCCTGGATAAGGTGGAATATGATGGAGGTTTTCCCCACCCTTCTTGGCCCTTCAAGGAGGATGATCTGCCGCTCATCCATTGCCTGCAGGATTTCAGGGGTTATCTTGCGGGGGACAGGCTCAAGAAAGGTGTCCCTGACTCTTCCTGTCACCCACCAGTCGTTTATGTCCCTTAATATACCGATGTCCATTATGTTATTTTTGTACAACCAGAATTATGAATTTATGTTATTAGTAAATAACATATTTGTCAATAGCTTATTTTAGTGAGCCTTTGTTTTATTGTCAAAGTTAATCTGACAATAAAATTTATTATCCTATGATCTGTTTTGCTGTCAGGCTGATATCGGGAAAGGTCTTTGGATCTGCAACCTCTATTAAAAGTAATACATCTTCTGCCTTCGGTAATTCATTTGCGTAGAAATCAGACGATGGTATGTATCAGTTCCATGAGCTCTGCATATCCCACTAGTACAATACTTCGGAAACAGGCTATCTTCTTGCAATGATTAAAATAATAGCGTATTATTTTGTTATAAAATGACTCATGAGCATACAATACTTGAGAAGATCAGGTCCCTTGTTATATCAAATAGCTATAGGATAACAATTCATGCTATTCGCCATATGGTTGAAGAAGGATTTTCTGAGGGAAATATTACTGAAGCTATAGAGAATGGCAAAATATTAGAAAACTAATCCGATGAGAAAAGATGTCTTATTGTCGGAAGTTTTCATTTTACAGAAAAAACGACTTCACCTTTACATGTTATTTGCGATTACACGAATTCTGATGTTATAGATATAGTAACTGCATATATACCACAGAAACCATGGTGGATAAGTCCAAACAAGCGAGGGGAAATATAATGAAACAACAAAAAGAGTTGATGGAACAACCATGCTCTGAATGTGGAGGCACTCTTGAAAAAAAATCAATAACCCAGGAATTTGAAAGGGAAGGAATTAAGATAAAACTTTCAGGAATAAAGGCCTGGGTTTGCAGTGGTTGTGGTGAAACATATTTTCAACCAGGAGGAGCAGATAAAGTGGCCAAAGCAGCCAATTGTCTTTTTGAATTAGCCCTCAGAAAAACAACATAAAGGCACCCTTATCGCTCAGATTTAAGCAGCAAATGCAAAATGATCCAGACATGCTTGAAGAGCATGCTATCATTAAAGGCATTCAGTATCAGGGAAAAACTAAGTGATTTGCCAAAGCTGTTTTAAACTAAATTGAAGGTCATAGTGGACTGGACAATAGCTTTATCTTCTTTATTCCACCCCTACAGTCCCCTGCTTGATGACAGATTTGTTTGTTGCATTATCCGTTGCCTGTATCTTGTAAGTGTAGGTTCCGGCTGGCACAAGGACCCCAGCAGTGTCCCTCCCATCCCACTTTAATAAGACAGCCGCACCTCCCACAGGACAGGAGACCCCATTCTTCTTAATCGTCCTCACCAGCGTATTTGCAGAGTTATATATCTTGGCCTGTACCTTACAAGTCCCTGATAGATTATCCGAGAGGGTAAAACGGATCTTGCTCACCTCTCCA
>MHER01000118.1 GCA_001805205.1 Nitrospirae bacterium RIFCSPLOW2_12_42_9
ACACCCACCAGGATTAATTTAACAATATATTGAAAATGCATAGAGAGCCATAATGAGTCTTGAAGGGCACCTTGAAGACTTAAGTCTTGCAGACATATTTCAGATAATCCATTTGAGCAAAAAGACCGGTGTGCTTTCCGTGGAACACGCCTCCGGTAAGGGTAGGATAGTCTTTCATAATGGCCAGATATTGTATGCCTCCCTTCAGAACCGTGAAAAACTGGGGGAAAGGCTTATAAAGGAGGGTCTGATTAAAGAGAAGGAATTAGAGGCAGCCCTCAGAATACAGAAAGACAGAAAGGTACATGAACCATTAGGTGCTATACTATCTGAAAACAGGCTTGTGGAAAAGGATGTACTGGAAGGGATCCTCAGGGAACAACTTAAAGAGGTGGTTTATGAGCTTCTTTCATGGGAGGATGGGACATTCAAATTTGAAGCTGATAAAGATAGTCCGGATATTCTACCAGGGGGGAGCGTAAGTCCTGAATATCTGCTGTTGGAAGGGTCAAGGTTGAAGGATGAAGGGACAATGGTAAAAGAAGGCGCTGAGGAGATAAAAGATTTAGATGAGATTATTCAGCCTGATGTGAACATAGAAAGTGGAACCAGTAAAACATCTGTACTCCTTTCATTAATAGAAGAGATATCTGTTACTACAGAAAGCACAGAGGTACTGCTGATGGTCCTCAGGCTGGCAGGTGAAATCCTGAACAGGGCGGTTTTATTTACTGTTAAGGAAGATCGTGTGCATGGATTCGGACAGGTAGGGTTATCAATTAATTCAGCAGACCAGAGGGTAAAGGGTTTAAATGTCCCTTTATCAAAGCCGTCTGTTATAAGTAATGTAGTCCAAAAGAGATTAAGTTATAAGGGTCCTGTTGAAGAGCTGGATTGGAATAATTATCTCATCACACATATAGGCGAGGGTATACCGGGTGAAGTTTTTGTTTCCCCTGTCATGGAAGGGGATAAGGTTATCGCAGTGCTGTATGGAGATAATCTCCCTTTCAAGAAGCCGGTTGGTGATACAACAATCCTTGAGGCATTTATCAAAGTTGCCGGGATTGTACTCCTGGCAGCTAAACGTTCATGACAGGGATAATTGAAAAGGATGTAGGGACAGACCTTCAGGTCTGTCCAAAACAGCATAGAAGTGGACAAACCTAAAGGTTTGTCCCTACGAGCTCGGGAATTTTCACGGTAAAAATAAATAAGATGGCAGATAATCAAAAAATCCAGGAATTCCTTATTGAAGCTGAAGATATCATCCAGACTTTAAGCAGAAACCTGAATCAACTCCAATCCCATTCTTCATCATCAAAAATTACGGACCCAAATATAGTAAATGAATTATTCAGGAATATGCACAACCTTAAAGGGATATCCTCGATTTCCGGATTTACCAGGATGCCTGCCCTCGCTCATAAGCTGGAAGATCTGCTGGATAATCTGAGGCTGGACCGCATCGGACTATCCGCTTTTGTTATGGACATACTTCATGAAGGTATAGATATCCTCATAAGGATTTTAAGAGAGATTAGCAGAGAGGGAGTAGAACATTTTGAAACAGAATATCTTATGGACAAGATTGAAGAGACCCTGATTGACCTCGCAGCCCATGGTGAATTACCTGCCGGAGATGTTGAAAATATGAGTTCTGATATATTTAAGGGGTTATCTGAATTTGAAGTGCATCGCCTGAAGGAGAGTCTTAAAAATGGTTCACTTCCATACAAGATTACAGTAAGTTTTCCAATTGATAAAGTTGATCAGGATATTGCAGCTATTCAGGAGAAACTCAAAAAATTCGGAGAGGTTATTGCACTAATTCCAGCCACCGGGTTTCCTCAGGAAAATGGGTTGGCATTTGATATTATCTTCTCTTCATTAATTGAAAAGGTGGAATCAATTGTCGGTGATATCCCGGGAGGCAATATATTAAATATTCAAAATATGGAAGCATTCTTTGATAATAGGACAAATCAGGAATCAGGTAATCTTCTTTCCAGAGAACCCTCTGCAAAAAGTATTACAATGGCTGTAAAAGTATCTATAGAAAAGCTGGATACTATCCTCAATAATATCGGGGAGATATTTTTACTGAACGACACTATATTTTACATGACTAAGGATTTAAAAAGGCAATACGGCCATAACAGGAGCGTGCTTGAGTTTCATAAGATATCCAGGGAATTATTCAAGAGACTGTCATCGCTGAGAGATGACCTTGTTGAGATCAGGATGGTCCAGGTAGGGCATATGTTTGACAGACTCTCTCTCATAGTAGAAAGGCTCTCTAAAGAATTATCCAAAGAAATAAGGATAGAGGTAGAGGGGAGTCATACCAAATTAGATAAGTCAATAATCGAAGGGCTTGCAGATCCCCTGATGCATATCATCAGGAATGCGGTTGATCATGGCATTGAAGATAATGCCGCAAGACAAACATCCGGTAAGAAAAAGGCAGGGACTATTATTCTTAGGGCCTCACAGAAAGATGGAAAGGTATTGATAGAGGTAGAGGATGATGGAGCAGGCATAGACTTGAAGAAGATCCATTCTATTGCATCAGAGAAGGGACTGATAAATAATGAGGATGGAGTGGATGAAAAGAAACTTATAGATTTTCTATTTCTGCCGGGATTCAGTACAAGCAGCAGTGTTAATGAGATATCCGGCAGGGGTGTTGGGTTAGATGTTGTGGCAAAGAATATCGCAGGCCTTGGAGGGATGATAGATGTTGACACAAAGTGGGGTAAGGGGACCAAATTCTCAATCTCACTACCCCTGACACTACTTATAGAGAGGGCACTGATAGTTACTGAGGCAAACAGGTGTTTTGCCATACCCCTTAATTCCATTTCTGAGAATTTTATTATTAGTAATAAGGCTATAAAAAAACTTGGTGTTAACGAGGTATTTAATGTAAGAGGGCATTTTATTCCACTCTTACGACTTGGAGACATTATGAGGTTTAATAATGGAACCTCAGCCGCTTCAAGAGGATGCCTGGGTGGAATATTAAATAAAGAAAAGATACAACGATTCTCTAAAGCTGATAAAAAATATGTAGTTATGCTCGGCCTTGCAGAAAAGAGGGTTGGTATAATCGTTGATGCAATACATGGTCAGAGGGAGATATTGATTAAGCCTGTTAGTGAGTTGCTTGGTGGAATACCGTGTGTTGCCGGATTTACTGAAATCGATTCAAAGCAGATATTGCCGGTAATTGATGTAGGTGAAGTTATAGAAAAGTGCAAGGTGGCTTAATCCTGAACGTTTAAGTTCATACTTTAAAATCCGAAATTATTGTTAATTATGGCAAATAACGTCTTAATAGTGGATGACTCACAACTTATGCGGGAAAAGGTTGTTGAGACGCTTAAAAGAGTAGCTCTGTTCAATAATTATTATGAGGCAGATGACGGTATTAATGCAATAAAGGTTTTATCAAAAGAAGAGATCGGTATGGTGATTAGCGATGTAACAATGCCCAGGATGGACGGATTTAAACTGCTTGATTTTGTTCAGAAAGAAAAGAGGTTAGAGGATGTCATGGTCATTATACTGTCCGGAAATCGCGGGGTATATGACCGGATAAAGGGTTTGGAGAGCGGTGCAATAGACTATATCACCAAGCCATTCCATCCACAAGAACTCATTATAAGAGTTAGGATATTACTTAAGATGAAACAGCTCCAGAAAGACCTGAAGGAAAAAATAGCTGAGTTGGAGCGTGTCTCTGTGATAGATAATTTAACCGGTTTATATAACCAGAGATACCTCTATGATAACCTGATGAGGGAGTATAACAGATGTGAGCGGTTTAATCTGAAACTCTCCCTGATAATGCTTGATATAGACAATTTTAAGGAGGTAAATGACTTTTTTGGTCATCAATGTGGTGATACTGTACTTAAAGAGATTGGTAGATTATTGCAGGTTACCCTCCGTGGGTATGATTTCGCTGTAAGATATGGAGGAGATGAATTTATTATTGTCCTGTCACAGAACACAGCAATAGGTGCACATATTGTAGGTGAAAGGATAAGGAAGATAATTGAAGACAGCCCCATTTTAAAGGAATTAAACGGTGGAAACTATATAACTGCGAGTGTGGGTGTGGCCACATATCCGGATGACACTACTGATGGCTATGAATCACTCATCAATAAGGTTGATAATGCATTATATTTAGCAAAACGCGAAGGCAGAAACAGGGTTGTCTATAATGCCAGGGCTTAAAGATTATAAAGATTCAGATAAGAGAGGACAGAAATACCTGGTCTTTTTACTTAATGAAGAGGAATATGCTGTAGAGGTAGTAAAGGTTAAAGAGATTATACCATATACAGAAGTTACAGAGGTTCCTAACACAAGTCCTTATGTAAGCGGGGTAATATCATTAAGGGGAGTAGTAATACCGGTACTGGATTTTAAAAAATGTGCCGGCGCTTCATCAAAACCACAGATACAAAAAGATCGGATTATAATAGTAAATTATCATAAATTCCTTGCGGGGATACCGGTTGATTTTGTAAAGGAGGTAGTAAATATCTTCCCGGAAAACTTCAGACCTGATCCACAATTTATGGGTAAGGAGAAGATAGAATTTTTACACGGGATTATTGAGTATAAAGACAGGTTTATTATGGTATTAAAGATTTCAGTCCTTCTTAATTATTTAAGACATGAAAACTGATTGCGAAAAAGCAGACATATTAATATGGGCCAGAGATGAGGTATTAAAAGAGGCCATTTCAACTATCCTTGAAGAAGAGGGTTTAAAGATACATACTGCATATGATGAGCATGAGATGTTCAAACTCCTCGATGATCACCAGCCGCAGATTGCGATTTTAGAATCAGGACTTCCAAAGGTCTTTGGTTTAGAGGCCCATGAAATAATTAGGAGGATTGAAAGGTTCAAAGGTATAAAGATTTTATTATTATATTCTGATGCCTGCAATCCGGATGCAGCCATGAATACCATTTCCGGGCCTGATGACTATATTGAAACAGACCAAATACATGAACTCTTGATTTCAAAGATAAGGAGCATTATCCCTGAAGAGCTGCTTCCTTGCGAGGCCCGGGCAGAAGTTCAACTCCTTGACATAAAGGATAAAGATGATGCAGATAT
>MHER01000119.1:0-112 GCA_001805205.1 Nitrospirae bacterium RIFCSPLOW2_12_42_9
TGCCTGCGAACCGGATGATGCAGATTGCGATGGGATAGCAGATGGCATAGATAATTGTCCTAACAAATATAACCCGTGGGATGATATTTCCGATTGCAATGGAGACTTTATA
>MHER01000119.1:149-595 GCA_001805205.1 Nitrospirae bacterium RIFCSPLOW2_12_42_9
TTCAGCAGTGTGATGTTGACGGCGATGGAGTAGGAGACAAATGCGACAACTGCCCCCTCTATAATAATGACCAGACTGATTGGGACGGGGATGGAGACGGAGACTCCTGTGATAATTGTCCCCTGGTGCCAAATTCGGATCAGCTTGATTCGGATGAGGATGGTGTGGGTGACCTCTGTGATGATCCATTAGGCTGCAACATCAACCCCCTTGACCCGGATAACGATCTGATAGATGCATGTAATGACAACTGTCCGGACGATTATAATCCGAATCAGAAAGACTGCGACAAGGATGGTATAGGAGACAAGTGTGATGGTTGTCCCAACAAGAAAAATCCAGATCAACAGGACAATGACGACGACGGGAAACAGGATGCCTGTGACAACTGCCCTGTTGATGCAAATCCTGGTCAGGCAGATATGGATCATGACGGCGTAGGAGAC
>MHER01000119.1:635-6204 GCA_001805205.1 Nitrospirae bacterium RIFCSPLOW2_12_42_9
CACCTATTACTGTAGAATGTGAAGTACATCCGGAGACTATAAATAAGGATTCTTCAGGAATCCCGGTCATGGTAGAGATTGAGTTTGAGAAAGATGACCCCTATAGGGCAACAGACATAGTTATAGGACCCAATACGTATATTCAGATGAGATTTCCTGAACCGGCACCTGTAACCTGTACAGCACCTGTGGATGGCAACGGTGAGCATTATCTAAATCATATACCTGGGACCGAGCAGTATAGTTGGAGAAAACTCCATGTCAAATTTGATAGAAATATTATAGAATCTTGCGTGTATACAAGTCCGTCACCACCGGCTCCGCCGAGTCATCAGGATATAACCCTTAGAATCTCTGGCATGCTTAGTGACGGAAACGAATTCACCTGTTCCGATGAGGTGTGGGTGATAAACAATTAACCAGAAGTGATATGAAAAAAGAAAGCTGCCAATTGACGGCAGCTTTTTTCTGACATATACTGTTCATGTTTTGAACGGCATATGAACTACTCAAACAACAATGAATCATATTGCAATGGCGGCAGCCTGCCTTTTTTATTCAAATAAATGTTCATGATTTGAACAATGCGTATGAAATCAGACAAGGTTACAATCTACGAACCCAACCATATCATGAAGGCCGGAATCCGTGTTTGGGCTGACATGTTCCGTGAGCTAATGGAATCCAGAGAACTTATATGGAGACTAATCGTTCGCGATATTTCTGCACGCTACAAACAATCTACCCTCGGGATATTCTGGTCTTTCCTGACTCCATTGGTTATGATGTTTGTCTTCGTATGGATCAGACAACGTAATATCCTTCCCATACAGGAAACAACCATGCCTTATGCAGCCTTTGTTTTCCTCGGGCAGATGGTCTGGCTCTTCTTTTCCCATGGTTTAACAGTTTCTACGAACAGTCTCGTTGGGGCCGGGGCATTATTAACCAAGATAAACTTTCCCAGAGAGGTTCTGGTCCTTTCAAAACTGGGGGAAACAGTCTTTGAGTTTCTGATCCGGATCCCTCTATTGATGATTATCTTTCTATGGGTTGGCTTTGCACCGAAGTTGACCATTGTGCTTGTACCATTTATTATACTGCCTCTTTCCCTTATGGTGATAGGGCTTGGATTCTTTGTCTCACTCTTTAACGCAATAATCCGCGATGTTAGCAGTCTTGTTGGGATTACCATGAGCATAGGGATGTTTGCAACACCGGTGATATATCCCCCTCCTAAAAATTGGCCCCTATCCTTTTGGGTTAACTGCGTAAATCCTGTCAGCGGTTTTGTTACGGCCGTTCGCGACCTTACTACTGTAGGATATCTAACAGACCCGGGTAGTTATATAACAGCATCCCTTTTCAGTCTCCTGGTGTTTTTTGTCGGCTGGAGGTTTTTCCACCTCGTAGAGCCTCTGATTGCAGAGAGGGTATAACAAATAATGTCAGAAGTCCTTGTAAAAGTTGAGGATGTATCTAAAAAGTTCTGCAAGAATCTGAAACGTACCATGTTATATGGCCTACAGGAGATTATGGGCAATATGCTTGGTGTCATGGAGAATAACGATAATCTCAGGAAAGGAGAATTCTGGGCGGTGAATAATGTTTCATTTGAACTGAAACGTGGAGAGTGTTTGGGGCTGATCGGCTCGAATGGAGCAGGGAAGTCAACTTTATTGAAGATGTTGAATGGGATTATAGCTCCGGACAATGGCCGTATAATGATAAAAGGAAGGGTGGGTGCCCTTATTGAAGTCACTGCCGGCTTTCACCCTATGTTGACCGGCAGGGAGAACATATATATCAAAGGTTCCATTCTCGGATTAAGTAAAAAAGAGATAGATAAAAAGATTGACGAAATAATTGAGTTTTCAGAGTTAGGAGATTTTATAGATTCTCCAGTAAAACATTACAGCTCTGGCATGAACGTCCGCCTTGGCTTTTCCATTGCAACCCAGATGGAACCGGATGTCTTGCTTATTGATGAAATTCTCGCTGTAGGCGACGTGGGGTTTAAAGCAAAGTGTTTTAATGCCATTGCGAGGTTAGTAAAAAATGCTGCTGTTATTTTTGTGTCTCATTCAATGCCGCAGGTTGCCAGGGTCTGCTCGCATGTCTGTAGTATGAACAAGGGGAAGGTGACCTACCTCGGAGCAGATGTTCCAAAAGGGATTGAATTCTATTATTCCCAGTTTGAGGCGGGAAAGGGGATTGTCACAGGGAATGGTAAGGCAACTATTCATAAGATTGAACTTACAAGTAACGGGAAGAGAGATATCACACAGATTAACTACCTTGATGACTTGACTGTTATCCTCTATGTAACTGTTGATCCTGATGTGAAAGATCCTAATATAGGCATTTACTTTTTAAGCAGGGAATTACAAATCATTGCCCAGTGCAGTTCAATGTCTAACAAGATACCCATTCATAATACAGGCGACCCATTCAAAATCACGATAAACTTACCCAGGGTTAATTTTAACCCGGGTATTTATATGATATCAGCCAGTGTGACAGATGAGACCCGTGTAGACGTTCTTGCGTTACATTATGCGATAAAGGAACTTAAAGTTTGTGGTGAATATATTGGTCGTGCACCGATTAATCTTGCCGGGGAATGGGAGGTTAAACAAGGGGGGATAAAATGGCATGAAAAATATAAAGAAAAGATTCTTGGGGACAATTAAAGGCATACTTGATGACTCTAAAGCCGTAATACAAGAGGATTTGCCAGTGAAGATAATTAAGAGATGTCCGCTTAAAAATATTTATCACTGCTGTACACATAAATCAGGGAGTCAGTGGATCAAGGCTATTTTAAAAGATGAGATAGTTTTTGCATATTCCGGACTCGAAGTATACACCTACGCAAAATCTCTGCCTGATAAAACAGATAAAAGAAAGATTACAGACAGATATTTTGATACCCCCTTTCCTGAGGACAAAATAATTTCCCCGCTCTATATTACCTATGACAGCTATATTAAGATTCCCAAAAGAGGCTCTTATAAAGCCATATATATTTTGAGAGATCCACGGGATTTAGTCGTATCTTATTACTTTTCAACGATGTATTCTCATGCGCCGCTCCCGGGAATAGATGCAAAGAGAGAAAAACTTATCAATATGGAGTTAAATGATGGATTAACCTTTTGTATGCAGAACTTTATTGATAGGGGACATTTTGAGGCTCAAAGATCCTGGATCCATGCATGCGACGATACAGTTATGCTCGTCAGGTATGAAGATCTGGTGGGACCTCATTCAGAGGATTTCTTCAAGAAGATATTTGATCACTGTAAAATAGAATTAACGGAATACGACCTGCAAAAGCTTCTTGATAAATACAGCTTTGAGAAACTAAGTAAAGGCAGAAAGCAAGGGGAAGAAAATCAACGTCAGCATTACAGGAAGGGTATTGCAGGTGATTGGAAGAACTATTTTTCTGACGATGTAAAAGATGTTTTTAAACAAAAAACCGGTGATCTGCTAATTGCCCTGAAATACGAACGGGACATGAATTGGTAGGGCTGTAATTATTTCAGATTTTCGTTCTTCTATATTTAAAGTAATCTAATGAATATTGATCAGAACTCAGTTATTTTTGACCCTGCTTCTACAGTGGACTCTTTCGGCAGGGTATTCCACTATCAGGATGAAGTATACAGGGCTATTACGCCAAATGGAGCACCACAATCCGAAATCATTTTACAAATGGCTGATAAGTGGGAAACGTTTGGCCTTGTGAAAACCCGAAGGTCAGAGCTTACCCTGAAAGGATATCCCCTGACAATATGGCATGAGAAGATTCCATACCAAAACTATTGTATGGAATGGCTTCCTGAAATGCTGAAAGATGCAGCCTTGCAATTTCTCAGACTTAATCTCCAGTTAATAAAAGATGGCTATATGACTAAGGATGGTCATCCCTGGAATATTTTTTTTCAAAGGTGGAGGCCTGTCTTTATAGACATTGGATCCATCGTGCCGTTTGATAAGAAAGTTTTTCAAAAAAGCATGCAAGAGTTTCGTTCATATTTCTGGCTTCCACTTATTATGTTTGCAAAAGAGGGATGTGGTAAGACCTACGATTTTTTAAAATTACCTATACCGAATCATAAATACAGAAATAGTTTAGCGAATGAAATGCATATCCCCTCTTATGTATCCCCTAAATTCTTACCTGAAAGGTTTGGCGTAAAAAGGTTAATTCGACAGATTTCGAGGATGGAAATAGATTATAATAAATCTACTACATGGTCCAATTACAACCAGAGGGAGATATCAATTGATGAACCTCAAGAGTTTCCTGAAAAACAAGGGGTCGTATATAAATTTATTTCTACCTTGACTGGTGGTTGTTTGCTTGATATAGGTAGTAACAAGGGATGGTTCAGCAGGCTGGCTAATAGCCTTGGGTTCAATGTTATAGCTATTGATAATGATATTCCCTCCCTGACCCGACTATATCAAATGGCAAAGCGAGAAAGACTCAATATACTTCCCCTATATGTTGATTTTAGCAAACCGACAGAAAGTCATGGGCTAAAAAATGGTTATCCTTCTTTTGAAGATAGAATTCATTGCGATGTTGTCCTTGCAATGGCCATGGTGCATCATCTGACATATAAGTCAAAAATGACATTTGAAGAGATATCGAGAAGAATGGGTAAACTTTCAAAAAGATATGCTGTTGTGGAATTTATCCCAAAGGAAGATTATTACGTCAGCAAGTGGGACCATACAGGAATGGAATGGTACAATAGTAAATGCTTTATTGAGGCATTCATGAAAGAGTTTAAAAACTTTAAGGTGTTCCCATCTTCACCATCTCCAAGAGAGATTTATATTTTTGAAAAATAATGAGTTGCAAGTAAAGTTATGCATTTAATATTTTCAACCCCGCTTTCAATTTATCTTTATGACCTTACTAAAGCCAGGTTAAGTACATTAACAACTGGAATGGGAGAGTATTCCGGCATTTCCTGGGATAATAGCGCAATATATCTAGCTCATAGTAATATCGATAATGCATCATTAAAAACGGAACAAGATTATCGGAATTCCAACAAAGGTTATGTGAGATCATATTCAAACAACGGCCATTTTATAATTTCAAATGGTTTATCCATGCCACATCAAATTCTGTCAGATAGCCTTGGTCGATTACTAATTACGAATACGGGTCATAATTGTATCCTGGTTACAGAAATAGAGAAAAAAAAACAATCTGTATGCAAGCTTAATGATATCGATTGTGAAGTTATTAATGGGATTAAAGTTGGTGACCACTTTAACAGTCTTTATGAACTTAATGATTCTCTTTACATAGTGGCACACAACAATAATAGAAAGTCGGTTATCTGGGAACTGGATCTATCTTCATTAAAAGTTAAGAAAACATATGATACCCAGGCAGAATGGGCTCATAATATCTTTATTTGTGAACATGGAATGATTATTTGTGATTCAAGAAATGGAAGCCTATATGAGATTATCAGTGGTGAAACTGTATGGAAGGCTGATGAGCCCTTTGTTATTACACGAGGTCTTGCGGCAAATG
>MHER01000120.1 GCA_001805205.1 Nitrospirae bacterium RIFCSPLOW2_12_42_9
CCCCTTCCGCATTTATCATTAACTTACTCTTTCAACAATTGCCTTTACAAGTCCTGGGATTGTATATTCATCAGCTTTTATAGAGACCTCGATGCCCATTTCTTCAGCAGTCTCGGTTGTTATTGGCCCAATGCTTGCAAACTGAACATTCTTTTTAAATGCAGATAGATTATCTTCGCCAACGATCTTGGCAAAGTTCCTCACTGTTGAAGAACTTGTGAAGGTCACGATGTCAACTGTTCCATCCTTTAGTCTGTCCAGAACAGTATTGTCTCCGTTAGTCGCAGTAACTGTTTTATAGGCAACTATATCTGCAACATCCGCTCCCATTTTCTGCAGTTCTTCAGGGAGGTAGCTTCGCGCAATATCGGCTCTGGGCATCAGGATTCGCTTTCCCTTGAGGTCTTCTATTTCTTTAAGCGTTTCTAGCACACTTTCAGCAACATATTTGGGCGGCTGGCAGTCTACTTTAAGATGAAACCCCTTTATCCTATCTGTCGTTGCAGGGCCTATGGAACATATCTTTACTCCCTTAAGATCCCTGACATCTCTGCCCAGCTCAAATAATCTGTGAAAGAAACAATCGACGCCGTTTACACTGGTGAAGATAATCCAGTCAGTAGACTCTAATCTTCCCAACTCCTTGTCCAGAGGGGTGAAGTCGTCAGGGCTGGTTATTTTTATTGTAGGGAATTCCAGTACATTTGCGCCGAGATCGGTTAGTTTCTCTGAAAACTCACTTGCCTGGTCTCTGGAGCGGGTGACGACTACAGTTTTACCGAAAAGAGGCCTTGTTTCGAACCAGTTAAGCTGGTCTCTGAGATTTACAACTTCTCCTACTATCGTGATAGCAGGGGGTTTGATGTTTTTTGCCTTTTCTACAATATTTGAGAGTTCAATCATTCTCCCATCCTTTGACCTGACAAACAGCCTTCCAATATCATCAGGATCTTTCCTGTTCTCAGGATTGAGTCTCATCTTCACATCGTACCTTCTGCCTCTTGCCTCATCTTTAAACCTGGTAATATCAACTTCGCCTCCGATAAGAAAGTTGATTGTTTCTGCTACAGTAGCAATGTCTACCCCTAAGTCTGCTGCCTTATTCCTGTCAATATATACCTTTACTTCTGATTTACCGGCCTCGAGAGATGTATCAACATCAACTATGCCGGAAAGTTTTGAAAATTCACTTACTATCTGCTTAGAATATCCGTTAAGCTCCTCCAGATTTCTCCCCCTGATACTATATTGAATGGGGACCATCCTTTGTCCACCACCAACAAGAGAGACATCCTCAGCAGTACCCTTAAGGCCTGGTATCTGCCGGAATTGTTTCCTCATATCTGCCATTATTTCCTGCTGACTCCTTGTACGTTCTGATTTAGGTTTCAATCCAATAAACATTGTACCTTTGTGTACCTCTCCAAAGGTACCCTGTCCATAGAAAATAGTCATTATCTCAGGTGTTGCAAGGACAATCTCCTCTGCCTTTTTAAACATACCCTCTATCTGATCAATAGAATAATCTTTGGGTGCCTCGAGTCGTGCAACAAACCTTGACTGGTCCTCTGAAGGGAGGAACTCTTTTCCAAGGAATTTCGTAATGTAAAGGCTGAGAATAAATATAATAACTGCTGATACTATTACAATCGCCCTGTGTTCAATTGCAATCGACAATAATCTCCTGTAGCTCTCCTCTACCTTCTTGTATTGTTTCTCAAGCCAGTCTGACAGGTGTTTAAATACACTTGTTGATGTATGAGAAGATGTATGTTCTTTTAAAAACTTTGAAGAAAGCATAGGTGTAAGGGTAAAAGAGACAAACAAAGATACCAATATAGCGAAGACAACTGTAAGGGCGAACTGGAAGAAGAACATACCTATTATTCCCTTCATAAATGCCACGGGAAGGAATATAACTACAATAGCCAATGTGGTTGCCATAACAGCAAGTCCTATTTCTGATGTTGCAAACGATGCAGCCTCCCTGATTCCCATACCCTTCTCAATATGACGTTGTATATTTTCAATAACGATAATGGCATCATCTATCAGGATTCCAACTGAAAGAGAAAGTCCAAGCATCGTCATATTATTAAAGGTGAACCCGAAAACATTCATTATCGCAAAAGTGGAAATAATAGAGGTTGGAATTGCAATAGCGCTGATTATTGTTACCCTTATACTTCTCAAAAACAATAATACGGCTATTGAGGCAAAGAATCCTCCATATAAAAGATGGAATTGCACCTCTTCAATTGATCTCTTAATAAAATGTGACTGGTCAAAACTTATTTCGAGTTTCATTCCTGCAGGCAGGGATTTCCTGATATTCTCAATCTCCTTCTTTATCCTGTCCGTGACCTCAAGTGTATTTGTGCCTGATTGTTTCTGGATACCGAGACCTATTGAAGGCACCCTGTTAAATCTTGTGACTGAACGCTTTTCAGCCATTCCATCCTCTGCCCTGCCCACATCTTTCAATCTTATTGCTGTCCCGTTATAGAAACCTACAATAAGATCATTGAACTCCTGAACATTTGTGAATTCACCCTTTACCTTGATCAAATACTCCTTGAATTCACCTTCTATCCTCCCCCCTGGAAGTTCAATATTCTCACGCTGGAGGGCAATAAGAACATCATGTGCTGATATACGATAGGCCGAGAGCTTATCTCTATCAAGCCATACCCTTACCTGACGCAGACGTAATCCTGCTATACGTATTGCACCAACACCATTTATCCTTTGAAGCTGTTCTTTTAATATCTCATCAGCATAAGTAGAAAGCTCTCTGATAGATCTTTCACCTGTCAGTGCAATCCATATTACAGGGTTTGCATCAGGATCTACTTTTTCAATAACTGGTTCGTCTATGTCTTCAGGAAGGCGATTCCTTATTGCAGCTATCTTTTCTCTGACATCCTGAACTGCAAGGTCTATATCCCTTTCAAGATTAAACTCTACAATTACAGTAGACCTCCCCTCTGTACTTGTAGAGGTAATTGTTTTCACCCCGTTTATTGTATTTACTGCCTCTTCTACCTTATCGGTCAGGTCAATATCAACCACCTCAGGGCTGGCGCCTTTTAATGTCGTACTTATGTTTACGATTGGGAATTCAACTTTTGGAAAGAGGTCTACTCCAATACGCGGATATGATACAACACCGAGAATTACAAGACCGAGTATAACCATAGTTGCAAATACCGGTCGTCTTATGGAAGTATCAGCGAGCCACATTGACCCTTACCTTTACCCCTTCCGAAAGATTTTGCTGGCCTGCAATTACTAATTTTTCTCCTGCTTTGATCCCTTCTATAATCTCCATAACGCCGCCATACTTATTGCCAACTTTTACATATCTTTCCTTTGCCCTGTCCTCCTCAATAGCAAATACCTTTACCTTGTCACCTTCATAGAGAAGTGCATTCACCGGGACAACATTTGCCTCTCTGGTATCCCCTGTATATATGATTACACGGGCAAATAATCCTGGTTTTAATAGTCCTCCTGAATTATTAATAAGGGTCTCTGCCTGTAATGACCTTGTCCTTTCGTCGAGACCAGGATAAATAATACTCAATCTCCCTTTAAAATCTCTTAAAGGATACGGGTCTACCTTTAACTGAACATCCTGACCAATCTTGAGTCTTCCTATATCCTTTTCCGGTACATTGAATGAAAGTTTCAATGGATCATTTTGTATAACAGTAAATAGTGGTGTTCCATTCCTCACATAGTCACCGGAAGATACCTTCTTTAATTTTATTATCCCGGAAATAGGAGAATATATCTTCGTCTTGGTAAGTCTCTGTAGTATAAGGTTAAGGGAAGCCTTTGCTCTTTCAACCTCGGAACCTGACAATGAGAGACGTGTTGAAATGTCATCAAACTCATTCAGTGATGAAAGACCTTCTTTATAGAGAGACTCCTTCCGTTTATATTCAACTGATATGTTAGATAAGTTTGCCTCTGCCTGTTTTAGTATGGCTTCAGCCTGTTTTACCTGGAGGATATAGTCAGTGTCATCAATTATTGCGAGGACCATCTCTTTATTTACTTCTGTTCCCTCATCAACTCTGATATCCTTTAAAACCCCGTCTACCTCAGAGCTGATTATCACCTCTTCACCCGGGATCAATGTCCCTATTGTCTCAATATAAGGTCTTATAGATCTCTTCTCTACAGTCTGTAATATTACATTTATAACCTTTTCTTCTGATTTAACCTTCACCTCACCCTTTTCACATGATGAAATAATCAGGGTAAGACCGATAAAGAAGGACAATAGCACCATTCTCCTGATAATTATCATTAGTCCTCTCCTTTCAGGACACCGTATGTAAATATTCTCACAAATTCTTTTATTACCAACTTAATCTCCTTATTAGTTATTTCCCGTCCCTTAATAATAACTTCTGCATTAAAATATGCGAATATCATCCCGAGAAATGCCCTTGACCCCATATCTGGAGAGAATTTTTTTAGAACACCCTTCTCTTGCCGGGCACGGAAGTATTCTTCAAGAAGTTTTATTGTTTCATCTATACACTTAGTGTGAAAGACCTTGATCTTTTCAGGATAGACATTTATTTCAGATGACATAATCCTTACTAATGATTTTCTCTCTTTAAGTGTTTCAAAGAACCCTATTCCGATTAATTGAAGTGTGTCTGGAAAATCATGTGAAGAGTCTCCAATTTTTGAAAGCAGGTCCCGAAGTCTTGGTAAAAAGGAATAACGGTTTAGTACCTCTTCAAAAAGCCTTTCTTTAGAACCAAAGTGTCTGAATAGTGTTACTTCTGTAACCCCGGCCTTTTGGGCAATCTCTTTTGTCGAGGTACCCAAATAGCCTTTTTCAGATACTAATAAAAGAGTTGCCTCTATAAGTTTCTCATCAGTATCAGATTTCACCTTGACTCCATATCTTCCATGAGGACCCCCATCCTCCGTTTTAGTTCGAGTATTGCCAGTTGGAGGTCTATCTTACTGTTTGCAAAAGACTCCTGTGCAGCCACAAGCACAG
>MHER01000121.1:0-748 GCA_001805205.1 Nitrospirae bacterium RIFCSPLOW2_12_42_9
ATGTATGTAGGTCTGTTAAAAGACCATGTCAGCGTCTTTAAAATAGGACTTGAGCTTTTTGTAAATAACGGACCTGCTGCTGTTAAAGGGGTTTTAAATTCAGGTGGTAAGGCCATCTTCCTCGATTTGAAATTCCATGATATCCCGGAGACTGTACGCCGGGCAATTAAAAGCCCCATAATTGGAGATGTGGATTTTATAACAGTTCACAGCAGCGATGGGCCTGAACTCCTGTCTGCTGCTGTAAAGAGTGTCCCTTCAAGGACCAAAGTCCTTGCGGTCACTGTACTCACAAGCCTGAGCGAGGCAACCCTCAAGGAGCAGTGTCTCCTTAAAGAGAATATTACAATAAAGGAGCTGGTTATTCACAGGGCGAAGATGGCAAGGGACACAGGGTGCTCAGGGATAGTATGTTCAGGACTTGAGATTATTGATATCAGGGAGCAATTTGGCAGGGATTTTATTACAGTTGTTCCAGGGGTACGACCTCTATGGTCACTTGTAATCGGGGATGATCAGAGAAGGATTGTAACCCCGCGAGATGCGGCCATTCATGGTGCTGATTATATTGTAATCGGCCGTCCCATCAGAGATGCAAAAGACCCGGTTGAAGCGGCCCAAAAGATCCTGTCTGAAATAGAAAGCGCCGGGCCTAATTAACGACAAAGTATATCTTGGATTTCATTGCATAGACAAGGCCTGTGCACTTGTTGCACGGTGGAAGGGATACAGGATGCGCATCCTTAAT
>MHER01000121.1:761-5710 GCA_001805205.1 Nitrospirae bacterium RIFCSPLOW2_12_42_9
TAATACCTGGCCTGGGATTCATATCTGCACAAAAATTACAGTATAATTCATCAATAAAGAATAGTTCCTCTATATCATTTTCCTGAATAATTGGTCTCAACATTGTTACTTGTACCCCCTGAAATAATCTAATCTGTACCTTATTATCTCACGTCTTAATTGTAATATCGGACTTGGAAAAAGGCTTCTTTAATAATTGAGAGGGTTATGAGGGGAAGAACCTGTTGTAAAAGAGTTCTGCATGTTGTGAGAGTGTTTTGATATATTTATCGGTGTCTTTAATTATCTTCTCAGGGTCAATATAATCAAGGGATGACAGCTCATCCTTATATTCATTTATCCATCGGCTTATCATTTTTTGTGTAACCTCAAGGTGAAACTGGAGGCCGTAGATATTATCCCCT
Source organism: Nitrospirae bacterium RIFCSPLOW2_12_42_9 (assembly GCA_001805205.1). Lineage (GTDB taxonomy): Bacteria > Nitrospirota > 9FT-COMBO-42-15 > HDB-SIOI813 > HDB-SIOI813 > HDB-SIOI813. The sequence continues at coordinate 1,166 of MHER01000121.1, forward strand.
ATCCTGAATGCCTGATTTGGAAAAAGCACTGAACCAGCAAGGAGGGTTGCATCAGAGGGTATATCAAATGTATCACCATGCCACTGAAATACTGTAAGCCTTTCAGGAAAATTCTTAAATACCTTATCTGCTTTTCCGCCTGGTGTAAGGAGCAGGTCATACCAGCCTATTTCTTTTTTAGTCCCTTTATTTACCTTAGCACCCGTTGCCTTGGCTATTAACTGCCCGCCAAGGCAGATGCCGAGCACAGGAATTCGTCTCTTAATAGCTTCTTTTATAAGAATATCCTCGCCTTTGAGATAAGGATACACATCTTCTTCATAAACATTCATCGGGCCGCCGAGTATTATGAGACCTGAATAGTTTTTAATATCTTCAGGTAAAGGATCACCATCAAAGAGCCGTACATATCTGTAACTAATTCCTCTATGTATCATAGCTTGCTCTATTGTGCCGAGGTCTTCGCAGTCTATGTGTTGAAGGACAAGAAAATCTGACATATTTGACTCCTCATACAAATTATCAAACAGGATACCTGATATACAAATCTAAACTTGTTCCTTTTAAAGGCTGGTAACAGGTTCCTTTAAAGTTATTCCAAATCTTTGATGCTTAAAAGGGTGAATATTAGGAAACTTCTGGAATAACCATCCGCTGAATATTTCTTTTCCACCCTCGTTAACTATTATATATATAGCAGGATTTAAAAGATCAGAGGATGATGTTGTATATATATTGCCGTCTATTTTAAGATCAGGGAGAAAATCTCCGGCTTTTACCTCAATCTTACTACCAGGTATGATAAGGCTTCCCGATATCGGGACTGTATAATCTTTCATACCCAGGTCATTCTTATCAGTGACTGTTAATATAACACCTTTCCATTTTGATTTGACGTCAGGCGGGATAATTACCTTCATATGTTCAGCCGGGGGCATCTGTATATCAACATGATCAGGACGATCTTGCATCGTGGAACTTTGTTCTTTTGGAGGCTCTGGTGGTGATTCCTTTTTTGAACATGATGATAAACCTGTTATTGCAGTGACCAGTAAAGTTAGAATGATAAATCGTTTATACATACTTAATCCTTTTTCATCTTTAATATGGCGGAGAGGGTGGGATTCGAACCCACGGTGGAGTGTTATCCCCACAACTGCTTAGCAGGCAGCTGCCTTCGGCCAGCTCGGCCACCTCTCCGTAAGTCAGGCTATAATACTAACATGAAATCTTTTTATATTCTAATAAAATTTTAATTCAAAAAAAAATCCTGTTATTCTATTGCATATGAACAAAAATAGAAGGATTGCTGGTCAGAATCCGGGTAATTTAATTCATTAACTTCATTCAGATCAGGAAGGAGATTTGCCTTAATCCCCCACTCGGAGAGTGAATAGACATAATCATCCATTATGATTGAACGGTTTACGCCGGCATTGTAATAGCAGTTTTTATATTCCAGGTCAATTGTAAAGAGATCCTGATGATCGATCCTTCCAAGCTCTTTAATGCCATCAGAGGTAGTTACATTAAAGACTACAAGACCGCTGAAATTCTGATCTTCAGAAAGGTAATCATCCCAATTATAGTAGGATAAAGGAATAGCAAGAAGGTCTTTTTCTGCAAAGTAATTAAATGCCTTATGATTATAGGAAGCCTCTGAGTCTGCCCCCCACTCCTGGCCAATGATAATCTCATGTAAGAGAGATGGATTTGCAAAATCACTTACATCAAAAATGGATAACTTTAGTCCCTCTACTCGTCCCTCATCAGTTGCGTCCCGGCCGATTGCAAGTATATGGTCATCTCCCATTGGATGGAGATAGGTAGAAAAGCCCGGTACCTTAAGCTCACCTATGACTTGCGGATTATATGGGTCAGCAAGGTCTATGGTGAAGATCGGATCGACCTGTCTGAATGTGACAACATAACCCTTTTCCTTCATGAATCTTGCAGAGTATATCCTCTCAGTTGGAGCTAATCCCATGATAGAACCTGCAATATCCAGTGAAGTACCGTTCTGGCCAAGGACAAATATGTTGTTCTTTGCGTCTTCACCTGTTTGCCAGTTTTGATTCTCAGTAGTGGCAACCCTGAGGAATCCATTATATTCACTCATTGAGAATTGATTTAGTATCTGTCCTGGTACCTTTCCACTTGCAATATATACTGCCTCATCAGGGTCTGAGGATATGTCAAATTTATGGACTGAGGAATATTCCTCAGTTGTTTCAGAATCTTCAAGTTCATTGATCCAGTAATCAAAATTGTAAGAGGCAAGATACAGGGCATCTGTGGATGCATAGACAGTACCCCACTGACCAATAATAGCTGTGCTATTGAATTCCCTGCTATTCAAATTAAATGACAGGATTGTAATCAAGTCTTTTCCATTCACTGCTTCAGGCTTATAAAAATTATCACACAGGCATATTACATCCTGCGATACTACCTCCCCCTCATCCCCATAGATAATGTCATAATATTTAGGGAGTAAATCATTGTAGTCTATCTCAGCAAGCTTTTCTTCAAGGAGTAAGAGATATTCATCCTGCGTGATACAGGATTCTTCAATGGAGATAGACGTATCCTCTTCAGAGATGATTGGACTAAAACCACTTTCTGCATCTCCTGATAACAAAGAAATCTCACCTCCACCATCGGTATATGAAATACATCCATTATAATAAAAGGGTTCATAGATGTGAGAGTTCCCAACAAAATGAACAGTATCATTTATCATTCGTGAATCAAGATAATCTGCCTCTAAATATGTCTCCCTCTCAAGTCTTGGCGTAGTCTTATCAGTAATATCAAGAATAGTCACCTTTGTTATGGATCGCCAAATAACAGATGGCATAAATTGCGCAGTTTCTACATCTCCCTTAGTGGTTTCATCAGGGATATTGAATCTCTCTTTTACAACATCAAAGTCAACAGAGGAGAATATAAGCACTTTATCATTATGAACAAACATCTCTGTGGCATATCCTTCTAAATCTGTTTTGGAGATGATCACAACATCTTCCGGTGGCCATGCATCTATGATAAACAATCTTCCATTATTTAAGACATATATATGACTCCCGTCATTCTTTACAAAATCTGCCTCGTCAACACCTTCTTCCTGTATGTTGGTTGTAGAATAGTCGGTTGCACTCATGCTTTCATCGGACGAACTTTCTTGTTCACCTGTGGTCATAACAGCAGCATCTCCACCAAAATCCCTGTAATATCCACCCATATTTTCCTGTTCGAGTTTAATTATGGACTTTATATATGTTGTTAGTTCCGGACAGGAATTGACTCGTTGAAGTTTAATACCCACCTCGTTTTCAGGTGTGGACTCTTTACCTGTAAAATCAAAAGTACAGCCAGACAAAATAAGAAACCAGGTCATGAATATAAAATATTTATGGTTCATAAATTACCCTGTTTATTGGTTTACGTGATGATTATAGCAAATTAAGCTCTTTTAATCATCTTTTAATATTCAATCCATATAATAAGAGTTAACAAGATTGAGAAAATGAATATGAAATATATAAATCTTAAACAATCTAAAAAATCTAAAGGAGGTGAAAAAATGAGCAAGGATAATACAATAGCAGCTATATTCTGGACAAGCATCGTATTTGTCCAGGGAATCGGGGCATTGGTAGCTTCTCTGTATATATAATATAAAACGAATAAATAGGGACAGCGTAAAATGGTCGCTATCCCTGCGAAGGGCAAAGATGAAGAGACAAAGATGTTCCCCCGGTGTTACCGGAATTAAGGTTTACCGTAAAATCAGGCTATCTCCCAGCCTATTCAGATCTTGTAAGTACCCTTCAGCATCGGGTGGGTCAATCCACCGCACCATTTCCCAGTCGGCTCTTGTAGGTGAGCAGAGCACTCTCGCCAGATCAGCAGGGAATATTCCGGCTGCCTTGCTATGGGCATCTGTAATGGCGCCATTTAGAGAAAGTCCCATCTTGCAGCAAAAGCCCCAGATGTCTGCCAGATCTTTGGGCTCCTGACGGTCAATAACTGCAATCACTTTATTTGCAAGAATATTTTCCGGGCTGTCCAGTTTGCCAAGTATGGCATCTGGTCTAATAGCACCTATATGGGATGGGACATCGTTAATCAGCTCAATCTTCAATAGAATATCCTTTTCTACAAGTGAAAGGCGTACAAATCGTGCATCCTTCAGTAATATGTCAAGCCGCCATTCGCCTGATGCGGCAAGGACATGGATTACCCTTTCGGCCCACAAACCAAACCTGTTGTCATCATTAACAAACAGGTCTATGTCATCCGAAAACCTGTGATGCAAGTATCCCCTTGATGAGGCTGTGCCGCCACTAAGATAAAAACCAGTATTCAGATCATTTACGGCCTTTAATACTTTATCCTGAAGCGGATACAACCTCGTAAAATAATAATCTTTTTCCACTTATAATCTTTCCGGATGCTTGTTCTTGAGCCATTCTATAAGAAAATCAAACCCCCTTTTCCTGCTCTGCGATCTCATACGCCCTCTGAGGGCCGGCCATCGTT
>MHER01000122.1:0-2650 GCA_001805205.1 Nitrospirae bacterium RIFCSPLOW2_12_42_9
CAATGTCGGAGATAATGTCGGAGATGTCGCAGGAATGGGGGCAGACCTGTTTGAGTCATATGTCGGTGCAGTTATTGCTACAATAGCTATTGCTGCAACTACAATGATTGGCAGTAACATGATATTTACATATATGGCCTTCCCATTGGCTATTATTGTTATAGGTCTTATCTCATCACTACTTGGTATTGGCTCGATGCTGATTCTTGAAAAATTAAGTCCTGCCGCTGCCCTGAGGTATGCGACATTTATTGCTACAGGTATATTCCTGGTATTAGCCTATTTCTTTACACAGTATAGCGGCGTTAATCCGGGTGTCTTCTGGGCAATAGCTATAGGAAGCATTGTAGGGATAGCAATAGGTCTTATTACAGAGTGGTACACATCTGCCTCCCCTATAACAAGATTAGCCAATGCCTCAACAACAGGCCCGGCAACAAATATAATTACAGGACTTGCAATAGGTATGGAAAGTGTAGTCCTTCCCGTAATCGCGATAGTTGTCGGAATATTTATCTCAAATTATGTAGCAGGACTCTACGGTATCAGTATAGCAGCAGTAGGGATGCTCGCTACAATCGGAATTACTATGTCTGTTGATGCATATGGCCCTATTGCTGATAATGCAGGTGGAATATCTGAGATGAGCGGGCTTGGCCATGATACAAGAGAGATAACAGATAGTCTCGATGCACTGGGAAATACAACAGCAGCTATAGGAAAGGGATTTGCCATAGGATCTGCAGCACTTACCGCGCTTGCCCTTTTTGCCGCATATTCTATGGCAGCAAAGATAGAATCCATATCTCTGACTAATGCATTCGTTGTTATGGGAGTATTATTAGGTGGGATTATGCCGTTCCTTATAGTTGCACTTACAATGTCTTCTGTAGGAAAGGCGGCCGGAAAAATGGTTGAAGAGGTGAGGCGTCAGTTCCGTGAGATAAAGGGGCTTATGGAAGGTAAGGCAGAACCAGATGTGGTAAGGTGCGTGGAGATATGTACTACCGCAGCATTAAAGGAGATGATACTGCCGGGTGTATTGGCAATTGTAGCTCCTATTGTCGTAGGTTTTCTCATCGGTAAAGAAGCACTCGGAGGCTTTCTTGCAGGATCCACTGTTGTTGGAGTACCAATGGCCCTGATGCTCGCAAATGCAGGCGGTGCATGGGATAATGCAAAAAAATATATTGAAAAGGGACATCATGGCGGAAAAAAATCCGATGCACACAAGGCCGCTGTAGTTGGCGATACTGTTGGTGATCCATGTAAAGATACATCAGGCCCTGCAATGAACATATTGATCAAACTTATGGCAATAGTTGCATTAGTCATTGCTCCTTTATTGTTGTAATAATAGATAATAAAACATTATCAAAGGGGGAACCAACCGCGTTCCCCTTTGTTTTTTAGAGGATTAGTATATGGGATTTAATTGTGGGATAGTCGGCCTACCAAATGTAGGGAAATCGACAATATTCAATGCCCTGACATCAGGTAAGGCACAGGTTGCAAATTACCCGTTCTGTACGATAGACCAGAATGTTGGTATAGTAGCTGTTCCAGATAATCGGTTAGACCGGCTTGCAGAGATCTTCAAGCCAGAGGCTGTGACACCTACAACCCTCGAATTTGTAGACATAGCAGGTCTTGTCAAAGGGGCATCTGCTGGTGAAGGGCTTGGCAATAAGTTTCTCAGTCATATAAGAGAAGTGGATGCCATTGTCCATGTTGTCAGGTGTTTTGAAGACCCCGATGTTGTTCATATATACGGCCAGGTTGACCCTCAGCGTGATATAGATATAATTGAAACAGAACTTGCCCTTGCAGATATAGAAACTATAAATAAGCGGGTTCAGAAAGTAGAAAAACAGATGAAATCCGGTGGTAAAGGTGCCCTCCATGAGAAGGATTTTCTTACTAAAATAGGTGATCTGCTATCAAAAGGAAGTCCTTTACGGTCTTTGGCCTTTTCAGGGGACCTTTCCGGAGAAGAACAGAAGATTCTGGAAGAACTTCACCTGTTAACCGCAAAACCTGTACTTTATGTGTCTAATGTGAGCGAAGAGGAGATGATAAACGGGAATGATTATGTACGCATCATAGAAGAGATAGCGCAAAAAGAGGGTGCAAAAGTTATCACGATTTGTGGTAAAATCGAAGACGAATTATCTTACATGTCACTTGAAGAACATAAGGCCTTTTTATCAGAGCTCGGGTTATCAGAACCTGGTTTATTTAAGTTGATACGTTCAGGATATAGCCTGCTTGGTCTTACAACATTCTTTACCGCCGGTGAGAAAGAAGTAAAGGCATGGACTGTGCTGAAAGGAACAAAGGCCCCACAGGCAGCAGGTAAGATACACTCTGATATCGAGAGGGGGTTCATCAGGGCAGAGATAATGGCCTTCTCTGACATTGATTCTCTTGGATCACCTCATACAGTAAAAGAGAAGGGGTTGCTGAGACTCGAAGGGAAAGATTATGTGATCCAGGAAGGAGATGTAATATACTTCAGGTTTCATGTATGACTCTTAAAAGGAGGGTATTCCGATTATGAAACAATCATGTTACATGTTAACACAAAGGACAATGAAAATGGGCGTAGACGTAGGGACAGACCTTTAGGTCTGTCCAACAGGAAAGGGAC
>MHER01000122.1:2670-7538 GCA_001805205.1 Nitrospirae bacterium RIFCSPLOW2_12_42_9
AGACTTATATTTATAACAGGAATATTATCTGTCTTTCTTGCTTGCCGGGCAGAGGCAGGGGTCTCTTTTGTTAAGAGCATGACTATAGTTGCTGATAGCAAAGAAGATGTTCTTGTCCAGCAGAAGTACTACTGGGAAGGCGACATGGTAAGGGTTGAGGAGGAATCAAAAGACATTGAAGGGAACCCCGGGATTAAGATATATGATTTCCAGAAAAAAAAATTATATACAATATTGCTCAATGTAAAGCTATATTTAGAGCAGGATATAAACTTTGATAAAGAGGATATACTATTTGAGACACCGCCTGAAAAGAAATACTCAAACCAGAAAGATGTTAAAGTGGAAAAGATAAAACTGGGGGAAGATACAATAGATGGTCATACTATCAGCAGGTATGAAATAAAGGTTATTCAAAAAAGAGACAAGAAGAAGGAAGAGCAGGTGATAGAAAGATATTTACTATGGGAAGCTGAAGATCTTGAAAAAATGCCTGTTAAATATGAGTTCGAGCTCCCAAATAAGAGTAAAAGGATTATCAAATACATTGAAATAATATCAGATGGGATAGACCCATCCATGTTTTCTATCCCGGATGGCTACCAACCCGTAAGCCCATTTTAGGGAGATAATAATGTCAAATATAATTGTTACAGGCGCCCAGTGGGGTGATGAGGGAAAGGGTAAGATCGTAGACCTCCTTACCATCGATGCAGATTATATCGTACGTTATCAGGGTGGTCACAATGCAGGACATACTGTGGTTATTGGTAATAAGGAGTTTATACTCCATTTAATCCCTTCCGGTATCCTCCATCCCGGGAAAAAGTGTGTTATAGGAAATGGGGTTGTAATAGACCCCCATGCCCTGATTACAGAGATAGATGCCCTTAAGGAAAGGGGTATTGAGGTAAAGGATAATCTTTTTATCAGCGGCAGGGCACATATTATAATGCCCTATCACCGCGCAATCGAGAAGGAGAGTGAGAAGTTAAAAGGCTCCTTAAGGATAGGCACAACCGGCAGGGGCATAGGTCCTACCTATGCTGATAAAATGGCGAGGGTAGGAATAAGGGTCGCTGACTTGATAGACAGTGAGGTCTTTAAGGATAAATTAAAAATAAATATCCAGGAGATGAACTACTTCCTTGACAAACTATATAGTGCAAAGGGATTTATACTCGATGATGTTTATAATGAATATATGGGTTATGCAGAGAGACTCAGAAATTTTGTTGTGGATACTTCACTTCTCATTAATAAGGCTATAGATGAAGGAAAGAATGTACTCTTTGAAGGGGCACAGGGGACGCATCTTGATGTTGATCATGGGACATACCCGTATGTTACTTCTTCAAATGCTACAGCAGGCGGCGCATGCACAGGTACAGGGGTTGGCCCGACAAAGATAGACAGGGTTCTGGGCGTAGTAAAGGCATATACAACACGTGTGGGGAGCGGGCCATTTCCTACAGAGCTTAAAGACAAGACCGGTGAATTCTTAAGAGAGAGGGGAAGGGAATATGGAGCAACCACAGGAAGACCGAGGAGGTGCGGCTGGTTTGATGCACCTGCTACTTCTTATGCAGCAAAGGTAAATGGGTTCACGGATATTGCCTTAACAAAGCTCGATGTACTTGATGATCTTGAGGAGATTAAAATATGTACAGGTTATATGTATAATGGCAGAAGATATGATGAGCTGCCATCAGAATTGAAGATACTCGAAGGATGTGAACCAATATATGAGTCTCTTGAAGGATGGAAAGTCTCTACCTCCGGGATCTCAAGATATGATGACCTGCCTCAAAAGGCAAAGGCTTATATAAACCGCTTAAAAGAGTTGATAAGCGTAGAGATAACTATAATCTCTACAGGATTCAGGAGGGATGAAACAATAACTCTGAGAAAGATCTTCTGACTCAGGCACTTAGACCTTGTTTTTATTAAGAGCAACAAGTGCTTCTACCTTGTTCGACAGAACAGTTAATGCCTCCCTTGTCTGATTATAGTATATTGGCAACCTTGACAATAAACAATTTTTCGCCTGCCCTGCTATATACAGGGCACAACTCTCTTTACAGAAAACCTCTTCTGTTGGAGTACTCATAAAAGGGCAAAGCTCGCTCATGGTTAACCTCCTTTCATAAAATTATAAATGATAAATAGAGATATTGTAAAGGGAATAACTATTAAATATATATCGGATATGATTTAATATCTCAAGATTTATGGACTATATCATAGCACACTATCAGGAGATTGCCCTTAAAGGAAAAAACAGGCATATTTTCGTCAACAGGTTGCTTGAAAATATCAGATATGCAACAGAAGGGCTGGGCATTAAGCATGTGATTGATAAAGGCGGGAGGATTATTATAGATCTCTCATCTAATGTTAAGGAAAATTTATTGAAGGAGAGGGTTTCAAAGGTCATTGGAGTGGCCAACTTTTCTTTTGGTTATAAGACATCTAATAATATTGATATTCTTAAAGAGGCTGTTCTTCAGTACATAAAAGACAGGTCATTCAAAAGTTTCAGGATCTCTACAAAACGTGGTTATAAAGAGCACCCCCTGACTTCAATGGATATTGACAGGATCGTCGGTGCCCATATAAAAGGGGCAACAGGTGCCAGGGTTGACTTAACACACCCTGAACTCAACGTGTACATCGAAATTCTTCCGAGAGAGGCCTTTATCTATACAGAAAGATTTCCAGGTCAGGGCGGCCTGCCGGTTGGAGTTAGCGGAAAGGTATTATGCCTGATCTCGGGTGGTATTGATTCACCGGTCGCGGCATATAGGATAATGAAGAGGGGCTGCTCTGTAATATTTGTCCACTTCCACAGCTATCCTTATTTAAGTAAAACCTCTCAGGAGAAGGCAGGAGATATAGTGGAGATATTAAATCAGTATCAGCAACTGTCGAGACTATATCATATACCCTTTGGTGAGATCCAGAACGAGATAGTATTAAATACACCTTCCAAATACCGTGTAGTTTTATACAGGCGGATGATGATCCGGATTGCAGAGGCAATTGCAAAAAAGGAAGGTGCGGCAGCCCTGATAACAGGTGATAGTCTTGGACAGGTCTCCTCTCAGACCCTTGAAAATATAACAACCATTGAGAATGCTGCTTCGCTCCCTGTATTGAGACCGCTCATAGGAATGGACAAAGGCGAGATAATAGAGCAGGCAAGAAACATTGGTACTTATGAAATATCCATTATACCAGACCAGGACTGCTGCCAGCTCTTCATCCCCAAAAACCCTGCGGTAAGAACTACTGTATCAGAAATAGAACGAGTGGAAAAGACACTTGATATTCCCCGATTGATTCGTATGGGAGTTGAACATGGGAAGATGCTTACCTCACCTCATGAGCAATCCTGTTAACCCCTCTCCTCGGCGTTGATGGCGGAGACTCAGCCGGATATCCGATTGGGAGAATAGAAACAGGTTTCAAATTGTCCTGTGATCCAATTATTCTGAGTACCTGTTCATCATCAAAGGCCCCGACCCATACACAACCAAGACCCAGGGCCGTAACAGCAAGCTGCGCATATGCACATGCTATTGTCGCATCCTGAATGCAGTATAATTCCAAACCGCGATAACCGTATTTAATAGAAGACCTCCGTGGATGGGCACAGAATACAAGTGCCACTGTTGCTTCGGCAATAAAAAACTGTGAGAGTGCTGCAAATGCCAGATCTCTTAGTTTTTGCTCTGAACGTACAAGAAAAATCTCATATGCCTGCAGATCACCGGCTGATGGTGCGTCATTGGCAGCCTTAAGGATTGTCCTGATCTTCTCTTCCTCTACCGGTATCTCCTGAAAGACCCTTATCGAGCGCCTCTTTTCAATAACCTCAAAAAAATCCATCCTGGCCACCATGTCATTGCGAGGTTGCCAAAGGCAGCCGAAGCAATCCTTTTAATACCTTTTATTAAAATAATCCTCTAATATCTTCCTGTGATCAAAGGCTAAATTATCTGGCAACGTATCCCATGTAAAAATCCCAACATCTTTTGCATCATCTGCTGCCTTTGGGATTCCTGCGCTCTTACCAATAAAGACAGTTGCAATGGTGTGCTGCCTCGGATCACGGTCAGGCGCTGAATACACATGAAATTGCCTGATTAAATCCACATGGAGAGATGTTTCTTCCAATGCCTCACGAACCGCAGCCTCCTCTAACGTCTCACCATAGTCCACAAACCCACCTGGTATTGCCCATCCATAGGGTGGATTCTTGCGCATTATTAGCACAATCCCCTTCCCCTCAAGCTCAATAATAATATCAACAGTAGGAAAGGGATTCTTAGGCTGAATAGAAGCCCCGCACTGAGGACATGTCATGTATCTCATCGTGTCCCAATATTAACAAATGCCGGTTATACAAGGCAAGAAAGATCTTCAACTCTAATAATCACTATTTCCCTTTTTCCTTAAGTACAACATCGTTTGGATCATCACCGCCAGGATCGTTACAGGGAGAAAAACAACTGTTGTCATACGAAGCATTGGAAGAAAGGCATGATGCATAGCCTGTAAAACAATATATGCCGTATAGATGCAGTAATAGGAAAATAATAAGATTCCCTCCCAGCGTGCAATAATGCCACCGGTAAAGAAGATCGGTAGACATATTATAGCCACAGCAATCATAACAGGAATATCAAAGCGCAGGGCATGAGAAGCAACAGTAATGCCATCTGGCGAAATAATACTAGAGAGTCCAAGTACTAAAAGTATATTAAATATATTACTTCCAACGACATTCCCAATGGCTATATCCCTCTCACCACGAATGGTTGCTACCACTGATGTCGCAACTTCCGGAAGGGATGTCCCTGCTG
>MHER01000123.1 GCA_001805205.1 Nitrospirae bacterium RIFCSPLOW2_12_42_9
CTAATGTGTACCTTTTTATTTGAATCAACGGCTATAGATGGATATGAACCCACATCCCCAGCGTTATCCACAATAGATATAACCCATGAGCCGGATGCATTCGTTGCATATCTTAGGTCTTTGTCACCATAATAGCCAATGTGCACACTATTATTTGAATCGAGGGCAATGGAAGTGCCGTATCCAACAAATTGCTTATTATCAATCACATATGTAGCCCATGTTCCTGTAGCATTAGTGGCGTATTTGAGGATTCTGAAAGTGGAATCATAATAGCTGATATGTACCTTGTTGTTTGAATCAATGGCTATGGAGGCAAATTCCCCTACACCTGGATAATTATCCAGGGTCTCATGTTGCCATTTCACCCCATCAAAATAGGCATAATAAAGATGATCACCCCCGTATGCTGCATGGAGACGGTTATCTTTATCGATTGCAATTGAACGGGGATAAACCTGAGTAAAAAATTTAGGTGCATCAGCCTTCTCAATAGTCCATACCTGGGCATTCCCAATTGTCGAAAACAGTATATGTAATAACACGATTATTATTAGAACAGTGTGTTTTATAAAAGCTTTTTTCATCTATATCTTTTCTCTGATTTTTTTAACTTAAATCATGTTGATTTTATTAGATGCTGAAATAAATTCACCATGACAATTTAGGTGTTTTCCTAATTTATTAAGAAATCACCAAAGTCTGTATATAGATAACATACAAAAAGTTACAGATAGGTTACAGAAATTAAATATTTTAATAAAAATCCTAAGTAAAATTATTTTTATTGCCTGGAGATCCTCTGATATATGTCTTCAATTTGCGGAGAGGGGGGATTCCTAAAACAGAAGAGAAGACCTTTTTTACACAGTATATAGAACATTTATATGATTCAGTTTCGGAAAGAAAGTTTATCTGTTCGCTACAAAGGATTTTTATTTGCTGGTGACAGATGTCAAAATATGTTAAAATACCCTTAAAAAATGGGTGGAAATGTTTTCAAAAGAAAAGGAATCAATCATTAGGGCAACAAACAGATTAAAGGATGTTCTGGGTATCAACCTTGGCACTGTAATTGCCTTTGGTTCGAGGGTTAGAGGCGACTTTAGCGGGGAATCTGATTTTGATATTCTTGTGGTCGTAAACAAGAGAGATATTCTGCTATCATAAATATAGTAAATGATATCTTTGGAGAGGACGAAGAAAAAACAGGCAACCCTTACGGTAATTCTATGACATATCTTATGTATGAACGATTGAGTAAAGAGGAATGGGAAACTGTATGGCCTTCATCGGGCTATCAAGCGGAAGGCAGATCGGCAGTGAGATGTGCAGAGGAGTTTGGGACAGACATCACCCTGCTTATTGAAAATCTGCGACGCTCCCCTACTGAACGTCTCCTGAGGGCACAAAAGGCAGCGGCATCCCTTTTCGCTCTCAGACAGGAAATGATTCGAACTATCGAATGTCGCCAGAATAATGTGCCTAAATGAGCAGCCAACCCTGCAGTCGCCCGCCAGACTTTGAGCGTATAATTCGACACTTTTGTTCCGATTGACCTGTTTGGTGAGGTCAGCGGGTTGGGACCATTTTCAGATGTGGTAAAGGAGGCGGAGGAAGTGTCCCTCTTTGGTTTCCCCGTACGTGTCCTTACTCTTGATGGACTGATTCGTGCTAAACGCGCTGCTGGACGCCGAAAGGACCTCACCATCGTTCCCGAACTCGAAGCACTTCGTGAGCTCCTGGAAGGTAAAGATAAAAAACAGGAATAAATTAATGCATAATTAAGCGCAGATAACTTTGCTTATAACCATGAAAAGACATCTGTTAAAGAAAGTTTATTTTAACAACGCGGATGACAGGAATCTTGAAAGGTTTACCCTGAGATTTCTATCAAGCGGCCTATTGTGGATTTATATAGCATTAAATCCTGAAAAAAAATGGAGTCATGTATATACAGAACTTGCAAAAAAAGATAAATCTTTATTTATCAAGGAATACAACAAGGCCTTTTTCTTCACCATGACATATAAAGAACTGACAAGGCTTTTTTTAGGCAAGGAAATTGTTCTTAAAAATCTTTTTTTGTCCCCCTCTGCTGAAACATCTGCTGAGGCTCTTCTGAGATTTAACCGGTCAGATGATTTAAGATGGAAAGAGGCATTGGAATTAATATGTTAAAAACTGTTATCCTTGATATTGACAGGACTGTGTAAATTTAATTGACAACAAAATACTATATTGATATGTTACCTTATAAAATGAACGTTTACAGCTTAAATACCCTGATTCTGAAAATCTGGATATTCCGTGTTGATAGAACATAGTCCGCATTTATTGATTAAAATTGAAATATTAAAATCCCATGGAATTAATGTATCAAAAGAACTTGTTGAAGATGCTATTAGGAATCCTGATAGATATAGATGCAGGTTATAAAAATAGATTAATTGCTCAAAAAGGCTTTGACGAAACTCATGTTCTTAGAGTCGTTTATGAATCAGTAGAAGAAAAATTTGTTGTTATAACCGTTTATCCTGGGAGGAGATCCAGGTATGAGAAAAATTAAATATAGCAAAGATGTTGATATACTTCTTATTGAGCTTTCAGATAAACAGATAGATTACGCTGAAGAAGAAGGGCAGATGATCATTCATTTCTCTAAAGATGGTACACCTGTTCTCCTTGAAATACTTGATGCTAAAGACTTTATACTCAATTCTCTTTCCAGTGTAGTAAAAGAAAAAGAAGTTGCAATTCCCTAAAAGAAATATTACTTGATTTCTATATCATTGCGTTTCATGCCCGACTTTTATGAGTTCATCATTCTATGATAGATATCTTCTATTTGTGGAGAGGGGGGGATTCCCAAAACAGATGAGAAGACTTTTTTGCAGCGTTGATATGTTTTAATGGCCTCTGCCTTATACCCCATATTTATGTAACAGGTTATAAGGTGCTGGTAAAATACCTCTGCAAGGTCATCCACTTCAAGACCTTTCTGGAAATAATAAATGGTCTTTTCAAATTGCCCTGCCATTTCATAATAAGAACCTATATTACCAATAATTCTGAATAATTTATTCTTGAGACGTTCCCGTATCGATGTTGTCCATGCATTATCAGCATCTCCCTCCAGGAAGTGTCCCTGGTACATACTTAGGGCCTTATCTAACATTTGAATCATATCTTCTGTATACCCGCTGCGTGACTCCTTTTCGATCTTCCCGAGTATCCTTTCAAATGCCCATGCATCAACATAACAGTATGATGGGTTTAATGTTAGTCTGCCATCTTTTAAAAGTATCAGTTTTTCATAACCTAATAATTGACGAAGCCGGTGAAGTGTCGTGGCAAAGTTCTGATGTGCTGTATCACCGTCTGAATCAGGCCAGAGTACATCAGTTAGATCTTCTTCGCTGACATCTCTGCCTCCCAGGGAAATCAGGGCCTTCAGGAGTTCTATGGGTTTTTGCTGACCTTTTTTATTAAATTGAACAGCCTTCCCATCTATAATCACCCTGAACCTCCCGAGTGTAAATATCTTCATTAACCAGGGCCAGCTCTCTATTTCCACTGGCGGTGTCTCAGGCATGAGATTACGTCTCTTTATAATCTCTTGCACATATTCTGTTTCTATCCCGGCCTCAAGAGCCTTTAAACAAAGTCTTACCATAGCCCTTGAGTCCCATATATATGCACTGAAATATCCGTGCTTTTTACCAAATACTAATGCACTTGTAAGTAATGCTACTCCTTTGTTATGATCATCTCTGTCAAAGGCAAATTGTGCCTCTGTTATTAAACACATGAATTCAAAAGGTTTGCTTCTCATTTTTCTTGCAAATTCAAATCCCTTGTTAAGATTATCCTGTGCCTTTGCATAATCTTTGAACCCTTGCATAACATGGGCCTTTTCATAATGATATACAAAATCTATTACCTGAAATCCTGCATTCCGCCCTTTTTCCCACATAAGTTCTGTCTGAGAATCAGCCTTTCCAAAATTACCCTGTAATAATGCCTTATGGGCCATTAAATTATGATAGAAGCTTTGATCTACAGGCCGCACATTTTCAAGATAAGATGCCATACCCTTTAAGAATTTATCAGCGTTTGGCAAGTCCCTGATATTAAGTGCGCTTAAAGCGGCATGCCCCATTAACATAAAATCAAATATATGGGTGCCAGTAGAATTGGCCTGATTTAATGCCTCCAACACTATATTGAGACAATCCTCATGACTACCTGTAAGGGCTAAATATGTTGATTCCATCCATTTCATCAGCAGGTACATGGATGGAGTAATATCTTTATCTTTACACAGATGTTGCAATGAATTAATTATAGATTCAGCAGCCTCAAAATCTCCACATCTGGCATTGTGGTAACATAAGTTTATCAATGCCTGAACTCTCATATTATGATCTCTTATTTCACGGGAAAGTTTGTGCGCCTTCTCTGCCCATAAATCTATCTCAGGATTATCAGGCTGCCTGTATACCAGCGCCATAAACATATTGTTTGTTACAGTAGCTGCGACCTCTGCAGAGGGTGGTTCTCCAAAATCACCTGCAAGCCCTCCAAATACTCTAATCCATCGGTCAAGTTCCTTAAGATTCATGGTGATATGTGTAATGGATTGAACAATCGAAGACCATGACATGTATACACCTGTAACATCCCATTGCTTTTTAAAGAGATTAAAAGCCAATTCTAAATTCTCAATACCCTTAGACGGGTTAAGGGGAAGGTGGCTCAGACCAAGCCAATACAGGAGCCATGGGTTCTTACATATTATCTCCTCAGGGATATTAGATAACCATATTTCTAATACCCTGTTCCTTCCTTGACGCAGGAGTTCTTGTGCATGTTTCAAAACCAATCTTGTTATTCCTTCCCAGTAAGAGGCATTTCTAAACTGTTCGAACGCATCATCATATTTCTCTGACTCCTCAAGAATTTCCCCTGCCTTAATTTGCATATAAGAAAATTCGTCTTTGCTAAAATGATCTATCGCCAGATTAAAAAGATATTCCCTGAAAAGGGGATGATACTGATACACTGGATTTGTCTGGATATGTTTGTCAGTAAAAAAGTTGTTACGATAAAGATCTTCTAAGATACGATCAGCATGATTAATACCTGTAAGCATCTCAGCCATCTTCGGACTCATGCTCGGGAGTACTGCGGTTTTTAACATAAATACCCTTGTATCATAATCCATTTTCTGGATTACCTCTGTAGTTAAATAATCAGAGATGGTCTCTGTTGAAATCCTTTTAGTCGTGGTAATATCTTTATCTACCTCTCCCCTTTTAAGCTTTTCAAGAATAAGCACTAAACCCGCAACCCACCCATCAGTCCATTTAAAGATGGTTTGTAATTCATTTTTTATCTTTGATTGTTGACCTTTTAGCATTATCTTTATTATCCCATGAGATTCTTCCATTGTGAGCCGTATTTCATCCCATTTTATAATATTCATCAGGCTATTTAACTGAAATCGTGTCATACGTTTTGGCGGTTCATTTCTGCTAATAATGATTACATTTATACCTTCAGGAATGATTTTCAAGCCATCACAAATTATTTCATGAAATAAAGAATCTTCAGACACCTCATGGTAATTGTCTATTACAAGACAGGCAGGAGGAGTCAACAAGGAAAATAATCTTTCAAAATAACGCAAGGTAAAAGTAGGGATATCAGAAAGATATTCAGGAGTCAAAAGAGGGAGGGATTTTTTCCGGTAAGTTTTTGCTTTCTTAACTGCAAGGCTCATATAATAAAAAAATGAGTTTACATCCCGATCAACCTTGTCTAACTGATACCAGACGCATCTCCCGCTATTAAACTCAATGTAACTGCTTACAAGAACTGTCTTGCCGGAACCAGGCGGGCCGCATATCCATGTAATTGGCTTTTCTTTATTTTGGTCTAAAAGGCGGAAGAGTCTTTTCCTGAGGAATATACCAGAATAGGCAGGGCGAGTTATCTTAGCAAGCGACAAAGAATCATCCAACATAATTCTTATAACTCTCACATTTTAAATGTTATCTCTCCCTCAACGACTCCGTTATGATAATTACAAGAATAACGGTATGTTAAAACAGCCTAAAATTATTATAAATAACAAAGGATGTCAAGTTATATTTTAATCTGTGATATTACCATTTCAGAGAAGACACGCAAGACTGACGAGGTTATAAAACGGAAACTGTCCTTCACTTTAACCGTCCTTGAAAAAGTATACCCATTATTCACCGTGTTGGAAGCGGAAGAGAGCAAAACCTTTGACTTCGGTTTTGATTTGTTTGAGCTACCGCTCCCACATCCAGAGAGTATCAGTGCAATTAGGATGCATAACCA
>MHER01000124.1:0-11058 GCA_001805205.1 Nitrospirae bacterium RIFCSPLOW2_12_42_9
TAGGACTATCATATACCCTTCAGGCACTACCTCGAGCGGGTAATTGTTTAATTCAATTATTCTCGGATCCCGCCTGCTGAATAATGCCCCTTTCGCCTTGTTAGTACCCCCACTCGACTGGACAGTCAGTGTTATAAGACTGATATAATCTCCTGCGTCCTTGTTTTTTGACTCGTCGATTTCTATACCTCTGTCCTGGGCTATTATTGGCGCATTAACATAATTAACAGTATCTTCCAATATAGGCGTGAGTAATCCTTTCAGGACTGCTATTGTGAGGGGAGCAACGTTTAATTCAGCAACCTTGCCACGATATTCTATGCTTACCTTCTTTATCCCTCCTTCACAAATACTTGACTGGAAGGCACCTAATTTTTCAGCAAGTGAAATATATGGTTGCAGCTTTGGCAATACATCCGGAGGTACTGAAGGGAAATTTGCAGCATTTCTAATAACCCCTTTTATCAGATAATCCACTATCTGTTCTGCAATAGCAAGGGCTACATTCTCCTGTGCCTCCATAGTAGAGGCGCCCAGATGGGGGGTGCATATGAAATTATCAAGGGTAAGAAGTGGATTCTTAGGGTCTATTGGTTCCTGTACAAATACATCAAATGCAGCCGCAGCAATCTTTTTTGATTTAAGCGCTTCAAAAAGGGCATTTTCATCTACTATGCCGCCCCTCGCACAGTTGACAATCATAACACCATCTTTCATCTTGTTGATTGCCTCAGCATTAACCATATTCCTGGTCTCAGCAGTAAGCGGAGAATGTATGGTAATAAAATCCGAACGCGAATATACATCAGATAGAGTTACAAGTTCCACACCCATCTTCTGCGCATTCTCCGGTGACAGAAATGGGTCATAGGCTAAAACATTCAGCATAAGCCCCTGTGCAAGTTTGGCAACATGACTTCCAACACGGCCCATACCAATGATCCCAAGGGTTTTGTTAAAAAACTCAACACCTGTAAATTTACTCTTTTCCCATTTACCACCCTTAATAGATGCAGTGGCCTGTGGTATATGCCGTACCATTGATAGAAGCATAGATATGGAATGTTCCGCTGTAGTCACTGTATTTCCTCCGGGCGTATTCATCACAACTATACCCTTCTTTGTTGCAGTGACTACATCTATATTATCAAGACCGGCTCCTGCCCTGCCAACAACTTTCAGGTTCTTAGCAGTACCAATAACCTCGGCTGTAACCTTTGTGGCGCTCCGTACAACAAGACCATCGTAATCACCAATTATTTTTAGCAGCTCATCCTTGCTCAATTTGGTGTTTACATCTACAGACAGGCCTGCGCTCTTTAATATCTCTACACCCTTATCTGATAAACTGTCACTAACCAGCACTTTCACTTTAAAAATCCTTTAAATATTTTTGATAAATATCTCTTCTGCCCTTTTAAGACCGCTTCCGAGTTCACCATGATAACCCATTTCTTTTAATACCATCTCTACACCGGCAATTGCAGTTATTACGTCGAATTTGTCACAATAACCCATATGAGATATACGGAATATCTTTCCTTTAAGGTGATCTTGTCCTCCTGCTGCTGTAATGCCGTATCTTTCTCTTAATCTCTTATATATCTGCTGTCCGTCAAATCCTTCAGGTGCCTTTACAGCAGTTACAGCGTTACTGGGAGAGGTCTTTGGTAAGAGTTCAAGCCCAAATCCTTTAACCCCTTCTCTTGTTGCCTGGGCGAGCAGACTATGTCGTGCAAATATATTCTCAAGACCTTCTTCCTTTAGAGTCCTTAAGACATACTGAAGCCCTATTATAAGTGATACTGCAGGGGTATATGCAGATGTACTCTTTTTCAGATTTTCACGTTCTTTTTTAAAATCAATATAAAACCTTGAACACTTCGCACTTTCATTCATCCTCCATGCCTTATCACTTACACTTGCAAAGGCAAGACCCGGGGGCAGCATAAGTGCTTTTTGTGATCCTGTAATAAGGATATCAATTCCCCATTCGTCCGGTTTTATATCAAAGACCCCTAAAGCTGTAATAGCATCAACCACAAAGATAGTATTCGGATAACGTGAAACAATTTCCCCGATAATTTTTACATCATGTGCCACTCCTGTAGAGGTTTCACTGGCCTGGACATAAACCCCTTTTACTGAAGGGTCTTTTTTTAAAAGATCCGCTATAACTGCAGGGTCTACTGCTTCACCCCATTCGACCTTGATTTCTGTGGCG
Source organism: Nitrospirae bacterium RIFCSPLOW2_12_42_9 (assembly GCA_001805205.1). GTDB lineage: Bacteria > Nitrospirota > 9FT-COMBO-42-15 > HDB-SIOI813 > HDB-SIOI813 > HDB-SIOI813. Next base: position 2,225 of record MHER01000124.1, read on the forward strand.
TTAACTCCAAAGGCTTTGCATATTTTCCCCCAGCGTTCTCCAAACTTCCCGCCATTTACTGTGATAACTTTATCTCCAGGGGACATGAAGTTTGAAATAGACCCCTCCATAGCCCCTGTACCACTTGAGGCCATAATAAGCACATCATTTTGTGTCTGGAATAACCATTTAAGACCTTCTTTCACCTCCTCCATTACCGGAGTAAAGTCAGGTGAGCGGTGATGGATAATAGGTTGTGCCATCCTTAGGAGAACCTCTGGTGGCACCTGTGTAGGACCGGGTGCTAATAAATATTTTTTTATCATAATCGGTTAACCTAACATATCTATAAATTATTTGTCAAGTGTTTTAGAGCTTCTTTTGCAGCCTTTTGTTCAGCATCTTTTTTACTTCTTCCTGATCCCATACCGAAAACCTCCCCGTTTATAGATAACTCTATTTCAAAAGTCTTCTTATGGTCCGGACCGGTTTCTCTTAATACTTTATATACAGGTAATGGCAGTCCGCGTGCCTGGCAATATTCCTGAAGATCAGTCTTATAATCAAGACTAATCCCTTCGCGGGTAAGAGTCATTATATGCCATGAAAATGTTTTAATTATAAAATCACAGGCTTGATCAATTCCACCATCAAGATATATTGCTGCTATAATAGATTCCAGTGTGTTTGCAAGAAGAGAATCTTTTTTTCTTCCTCCGGTGTGTTCTTCTCCCTTTCCAAGCAATAGATATTTTCCAAGGTCCATTTCCAAAGCAATTTTGGAAAGAGATACCTCACTCACAACCATAGATTTTAATCTTGATAGTTCTCCTTCCTGAAGATCAGGAAAGGTTTTAATAAGGTATGTGCTTATGGCGAGGTCTAAGACAGCATCGCCCAGAAACTCAAACCGTTCATTATCTCGTAAATTAAGATCCGGATTTTCATTTACAAACGATTTGTGTGTAAGGGCTTCTCTTATCAGTTCAGGATTCTTAAAACCGTATGATAATTTTTCCTGCAGGTCTTCTATCAAGCTGTCTAATATCAATTTTGTCAACTCGTATATTTTTTAAAGATTAGGCAGGCGTTTGTTCCCCCAAAGCCAAAAGAATTCGATATGGCAACCCCTACATTAAGCGTTCTTGATTTGTTGGGAACATAGTCCAGATCGCATTCCGGATCAGGAAATTCGTAATTGATTGTAGGAGGAATTACCCCTTTATCAATTGCAAGAATAGAGAATACGGCCTCTATACCACCTGAAGCACCTAAAAGGTGTCCGGTCATTGATTTTGTGGAGCTAACAGGAATCTCGTAAGCCCTTTTACCAAAGACTGTTTTAATTGCTGCTGTTTCGTTTTCATCATTAAATTTAGTAGATGTGCCATGTGCATTAATATAACCTACCTGGTCATATGGTATCTTAGCATCATTAAGTGCGATCTTTATACATCTGGCTGCGCCCTCACCTTCAGGAGGTGGTGCTGTTATATGGTATGCATCTCCTGTCATTCCGTACCCCTTTATCTCAGCATAGATGTTTGCATCGCGTCTCTCGGCATGAGAAAGTTCTTCTAATACAACGACACCGGCCCCTTCCCCCATAACAAACCCATCGCGCATGGCATCAAAGGGTCTGCTTGCCTTTTCAGGTTCATCATTCCTCTCGGATAATGCACGCATAGCACAAAAACCACCAATTCCAAGTGGACTGATCACAGATTCCGTTCCTCCTGCGATCATTACATCTGAATCCCCCCTCTGTATGATTTTATATGCATCTCCTATGGCATGAGTACCTGATGCACATGCAGTTACAACAGAAGAGTTGGGTCCTTTGGCGCCAAAGATCATTGCAATATGGCCGGATACAAGATTAATTATGGTCATTGGTATAAAGAATGGGGATATCTTCTTTACCCCTCCTTCGAGATATCTTAAATGGGTAGATTCAATAGCAGGGAGCCCTCCCATTCCTGAGCCCACATATACACCGGTCCTCTCCGCATCAGCCTCTGATATCTGAAGATTTGCATCCTCAACAGCCATCTTTGCCGCAGCTACTCCAAAATGGATGAACCTGTCCATCTTCTTGATCTCTTTCTTTTCAATAAAGACAGCAGGATCAAAATCCTTTACTTCAGCAGCAATCTGCGATGGAAAGCCAGAGGCATCAAACCTTGTTATCCTCCCGACCCCGGATTTTCCTTCACACAGGGCTGCCCACGTTTTATTTACACCAATTCCAAGAGGTGTAACAAGGCCGAGGCCTGTAACAACGACACGCCTGTTCAAACCTACATCCTTTCTTTAATATAGTCAATTGAGTTTTGAACTGTAATTATCTTTTCAGCATCGTCGTCAGGTATCTCAATCCCGAATTCTTCTTCAAAGGCCATTACCAATTCAACTGTATCAAGGGAATCTGCACCGAGATCATCCACAAACGATGCCTCTTGTGTAACCTCATCGTCAGCAACACCAAGCTGTTCGGCAACTATCTTTTTTACCCTTTCCTCAACTGATGACATTCAGCACCTCACCTCCTTTATACAAAATCATGAATTAAGTTTACTAATCACATATACATGCCGCCATTAACATGTATTACCTGTCCTGTTATATATGAAGCCTCATCTGAAGCAAGAAACTTAACAACATGAGCAATATCCTCTGGCTTTCCTAATCTGCTCATGGGTATCTGACTTGTTAATGTTTTTCTTACCTCATCTGAAAGGGCCAATGTCATATCTGTTTCTATAAAGCCAGGGGCAATAACATTTGCAGTAATCCCTCTGTTGGCGTATTCCCTTGCTACTGATTTTGTAAAACCTATTATACCGGCCTTTGATGCTGCATAGTTGGCCTGTCCTATATTCCCCATCACACCAACAATGGATGCAATGTTAATAATCCTTCCTTCCCTGTTTTTTACCATACCTTTTATAATAGCCTTCGTACAATTGAAAGTCCCTGTCAGATTAACTCTTAAAACATTTTCCCATTCATCATCTTTCATTCTAAGAATAAGATTGTCCCGTGTTATACCTGCATTATTGACCAAAATATTAATATGCCCAAACAGCCTTATTGCTTCTTCTCCAGATCTCTCCATGCTTGCATAATCTCCAACATCTCCCTGGATGCCAATGGCCTTTCTACCGGTGCTTGATTCAACTTCGTCCATTGAGGATTTCAATCCGTCAATGGCAACATCTACTCCAACTATATCAGCGCCTGACTTCGCCAGGGTAAACGCAATAGCCTTACCTATACCACGACTTGCTCCCGTAATAAATGCAACCTTATTATTAAGAATTTGCATTAATTCCATCAGATTTTTTTATTACTTCAACTGTTTTATTGAAGCTATCAACATCCTCAACATTGAGTACATTTACTTCTTTATCCATCTCTCTTGCTATTCTCTTCTGGAGGCCTGATAATACACGCCCGGGCCCAACCTCAACAAATGTATCATATCCCTCATTAATCAGAAAAGACATGGACTCATTCCATCTGACTGGATTTGTTAGTTGCCTTATCAGGGAATCCTTGATTTCTGAAGATGAGACAACTGTTTTAGCATCCACATTAGTAATCAGTGGTATATTAAGATTTGAAAAATTTATGTTATCAAGTATATGAGAAAGCCTTTTTGCAGATATATCCATCAGTGGTGAATGTGATGGAACACTTACATTAAGCGTAATTACTTTTTTAGCCCCTCTTTCTTTTGCAAAATCCATGGCCTTATTGACCGCATCAATCTCACCGGCAATTACTATCTGCTCATTAGTATTATAGTTTGCAGGAGAAACAATTCCATATCCTGAAGCAGCACTGCAGACTTCAATGACTATTTCTTTTCTCAATCCTAATATTGCTGCCATCATCCCTTTATTTTCCGGTACAGCATCCTGCATTAATCTGCCACGATTCTGGACAACCGGCAGTGTTTGTGTAAACGATGCCCCTCCTGCAGCTATAAGGGCCGAATACTCACCTAAGCTATGACCTGCAACTATATCAGAGATTATCCCTTCATTAAGAAGAATCCGCCAGGCAGCAATGCTGGTGACTAAAATAGCAGGTTGAGTATATTCTGTCAAATTGATTTTATCCCCTCGATTTTCAAAGCATAATCCTTTAATATCCAATTTTAAAATATCCTCTGCAGCATCAAATACTTCTCTTGCATGAATAAAATTATCATAAAGGAATTTGCCCATACCGCTATACTGAGAACCCTGTCCCGGAAAAATAAATGCTATCTTTTTCATTTTCCGGTCCCTACCATTTTATTAATGCTGCACCCCATGTCAGCCCGCTTCCAAATGCCTCAAGCAATACATAATCGCTTTCTCTGACCATATGTTCTGATACAGATTCACATAATGCTATCGGAACTGACGCTGCAGATGTATTGCCATATACATCAAGGTTTATCTTGAAACGCTCAAGTGGAATATTCAATTTCTTGCCTACAGCCTGGATTATCCTTAAATTGGCCTGATGGGGGATAAACAATTTAATGTCATCAGATTTTAACCCATTAAATTTCAGTACTTCACTTATGGAATCACACAAGGTATTTACAGCAACCTTGAACAACTCATTCCCCCGCATTTTTATATATTGAAGCTTGTTTTTGAGCATTTCTTCACTTGGAGGTGTCCTGGACCCGCCTCCTGGAATATACAGAATATCCCATAATCTGCCATCTGAATGCAGGTGAGTAGATATGATTCCTCTATCTCCGGAATCAGCTTGCAGAATGGCTGCACCTGCACCATCTCCGAATAAAACACAGGTACTCCTGTCACTCCAATCTACTACCTTTGAAAAAACATCCACGCCAATGACAAGGCCGGTACGATATATTCCTGATCTTATATACTGGTCTGCAACTGACAGGGCATAGATAAATCCTGAACATGCAGCAGATATATCAAATGAAAAGATATTTTTTATGCCAAGTTTATACTGTACCAGGCATGCTGTTGACGGAAAAAGCATATCAGGGGTCACAGTTGCAACTATTATAAAATCGAGATCTTCTTTCTTTATCCCGGCATGTTTGAGCGCTGCCACTGATGCATTGTAAGCAAGGTCTGATGCCGCTTCCTCTTCAGAGGCTATTCGTCTTTCACTGATCCCGGTTCTGTTGAGTATCCATTCATTTGATGTTTCGACCATCCCCTCTAATTCAAGATTTGTCAGAACCCTCTCGGGCAGATATGAGCCTAATCCAATAATCCTTGAACGAATTTGCATATTATTTGTCGTGATTAATTATTATCCCTGCGGTAATACGACATTAATTCTGCTATGTCTTTCTGAACAAAGTTTATAGTCTGGAGTCTTGTTAACTCAATCGCCATTGTTATTGCATTTTTTATTGCCCTGGGTGATGAACGACCATGACATATTATACAAATACCATTTACACCTAATAATGGTGCACCACCATACTCTGCATAGTCAACCCTTTTTTTGAAAGATGAAAATGCAGATTTCATTAATAAGTAACCAATCTTTCCAAAAAAAGACTTTTCAATCTCATCTGCCAGCAGCTTACCGATTGTTTCAGCTACACCTTCGCTGATTTTAAGGGCAACATTCCCTATGAATCCATCGCACACGATTACATCTGCATTGCCTGTATAAACATCCCTCCCCTCAACATTGCCTATGAAATTAAGAGGGCTATCCTTAAGATGTTTAAATGTCTCTTTAGTAAGTATGTTTCCTTTTGTATCTTCTTCTCCTATACTCAACAAACCAATTCTGGGATTATCTTTATGTAATACCTTTACAGCATATGCATGTCCCATAACGGCAAACTGGAACAGATGTTCCGGCTTACAATCAACATTTGCACCAACATCAAGCATGATAGCCACACCCTGGACCGTGGGAAGGATAGTTGCAATTGCCGGCCTATCGACACCTTTCATAGGACCTAATATAAATAATGCTGAGGCCATAGTTGCACCGGTGTGACCGGCGCTTACAACTGCTGAAGCCTTTTCTTCTTTGACAAGATTTGTTGCAATTATTATAGATGAATCCCGTTTTCGACGGAGTACTGAGGCAGGACTTTCATGCATTTCAACACGCTGTGATGCATGGAAAATGGATATCGGCAGATCAAAAGCGCCATGTTTTTTAATTTCTGCCTGAAGAATCTTTTCATCTCCAACAAGTATGATTTCCACATTGTGTTCTTTTGCGGCTAAAATAGCCCCTTCAACCTCGGCAGACGGCGACCTGTCTCCACCCATAGCATCTAATGCTATCTTCATGTATGTTCCCTGAATAGTTATTCTTCTATAACTGTTACGACCTCATGGCCTTTATAGGTGCCACAGTTTAGGCATACATGATGAGGAAGTTTAGTTTCATGACACTCAGGACATAAGACAAAATTAGGTTTAGAAAGTTTCTTATGAGTGCGTCTCTTGTCCCGACGCGATTTTGATATTTTGTGTTTTGGATTTGGCATGTTATTTATCTCCCTTAAAAGTAATTAGTTTTATTATTCGAAAAGTTTTTTTATGACAGCGAATGGATTATCCGCATCTTCCTTTTTACAACCACAATTACCATTATTTAAGTTATGGCCGCATATTAGACAAAGACCGGGACAGTCCGGACGGCATAAAGGATACATTGGGACTGCAAGTATAAGTTGTTCCCTGAATAAATTATTTATTTCAACCTCATCTCCTGCATAATGGTCCACATCCATATCTCCCCTTTTTAAGGCCATATCCATATCCTTGTTTGCGCTGCTAACAGGTTCTTCATGGCAATGGAAGACTGTATAAACAGGATAAGGAAAATCCATTGCGCATCTGCTGCATGTAACTTGAATGACTGTCTTTATTGAACCATCTACGAAAAATATATCCCCATCCTTATTAATTAAGGCATCTATATGGACATTGTCATTCAAGATAAAATCTGATGAATCTATGTTTAAGCCAGTAGCATCCACACTACTATGTATTTCAATCCCTTCTTTAGGGATTTTACTAACTATTATCTTCATTTAAAATACTAAGTCTTTTACCGTGAAAATTCCCGAGCTCGTAGGGACAAACCTTTAGGTTTGTCCACTTCTATGCCTGTTTTGGACAGACCTGAAGGTCTGTCCCTACATCCTTTTCATGTAGCGGGTGTGACAAATTATCCCTGTCATGAACGTTTGGGATTTATCGTTCATAAAAGAATTTGATATTATACAGAAGGAGTTATACTTTGTCAATTTTTTGGTATGGTTAATTGATGAGCCTTTCTTGGGAATCTGCGATATAACATTATTTTAAGAAGTACTAATAGTAATAATAACAATAATTTCTCAATTACCGTTGTTTTGATAAATATAAACGCAATAAATATAGCAGGCATTAAGATAACTCTGACAGGGATTTGTGTGGAAGGATGCCGGTCAATAAAATTTGCAATAGATGGACTACTCGAATAATAAAATTTTACAAATCCCTTTCCTATTCTATTTGGAAGTAGAAATTTATCCCTGAATTTCCGCAGTATTTTTACATAAGGAGATTTTGATGATCTAAAGGCTGCAGTGGCAATAAAACAGCGGCTATTTTCTAATGAGTTACTAGACCCGGACTGTGTATCGGTTATCAAATATGCTCTATTATTATCACACAGGGAATTGAGTGAAGCATTGTAATTATATGATGATGGTTCTGTCAGGTCAGTATCTGCCAGGACAGCAGGTACGAGGAAGACCTCTTTATATAAATTACCAAACCCTTCAATAGAATGACAACCATTCCCGTATGAAGAATTGAGTCTTATTTCCTCTATGTCAAATCCTGTTTCATCCTTTCTTACCATTACTAACATAGATGCCCAGTTAATACTATCTGCACCATTAAACTCAATGACAAGGTTGTTATCATTATTATCAGGTGGTATAAAAAGGATGTAGTTTGAGCCTAATTGCTGGGGGGCTTTATCTCCGGATATTTCCGAAAGCATAAATGGATATTCACTATGATATTTGGTAACAGCTGCACTTCCGTAATAAGGACCTTCTTCATATCCCCCTTTGGTATACCCAATATCTGCAACAGCATTAAGGGCAACGAATCTCTTAAATGCTGATTCAAAATCAGTCCCGTATTTATCCTTTAGCACACCATCAATAGCATTTATCCCGCTGTCTTCCCGCTCTAATACATATCTGACAAAATTCTTATCACTTAAATAGAAGTCTGTAAGGAAGATGATGAAGATTGCATCTCCGTATTCATGGCTCCCTGAATTCTTCAGTGATAATTCCGGTTCTTTTAACCAGTTGCTAACCTTGGGATAATAAATATTCCCTTCATCATAAACTACTTCTTCTACCCATGTTGCGGTTGCCTCTACCCACCAGCGATTTTCCTGTGTCCACCAGTCATCCGTATTTGGATAACTGAACTGTATAGCATGGAAAAACTCATGGGCAGCAGTGACCATCATGGTTTCTGGATGAGTAATCCGGCCATTAACAACAATATAAGAGAATAAGTCCGATAGTTTATTGGCACAGTTGCTTAAATATATTGATCCGGAATCACAGTATGTTATAGTACTTCCCAAAACACTATTACTCAAGGTGGGTGTCTTATCATCATTATTTAAAGGTATTTCATCCTGTGTATTTGCAATATATATATCGTAAAGATAAGTATCTGTTCCGGATGGCCTGATATAACCGAGGTCTCCTATCTCCTTTTCCCACACCTCTTCAAAATAGTCTACCCATTTATCAACCATATCGGGTATTCCAGAACAAGGGGGGCCTTTAGAGCATGTCACTATCCTGT
>MHER01000124.1:11067-36026 GCA_001805205.1 Nitrospirae bacterium RIFCSPLOW2_12_42_9
TGCCCCCATCAAAATTACTTATATTATTACCCCACTCAATACTAAAATTATTAGTTTCCACCCAATTAGGGAGTAAGTGTCCCCCCTGGGTCATTTTTCTTAAAGATAGATCTGATATTCCGGATTGAGTAAGAAGGGGCTTCTTTAGAAAATAATCCTGTGCAATCTCTTCATTTAGATTATCATTACTATATACAAGACCGCTATTAATGGATAAAACAAGGAAAGCTGAAAGAACAGTTGTGAAGAAATACTTGAGAAACATTTTTATAATCTTATCATCAGGTATTGTTAAAGTCTAATAATAAAAAAAGGCGTGGGGTAATCCCCACGCCCTTATCAGTAAGTACATATTACTGTAAATTAATGCCGCTGCCTTGGATCATTACTGCTCGGCATATTATGATTCCTGCTTCCGGAATCTGAAGCCTTATCGTAGAGTGATGGGGCAATATTGGAAGGAATAGTGTTATATTCCTTTCCTCCCATCTTTGCCTTTGCCACAGTATTGGAGGTTGTTGATTTACTGGTAAAGTAGGTTGGAAGATCTCCAGTGGCAAACATCATCGGCTCAAACGAGTCTGCAAGCGGTTCCGGTTTTCCGCTTGTAAAGTCAAGCGTTGTCTGACTGAATGCTATGACTCCCCAGGAATAGGCCTTTCCATTTTCAAGCGCAGTAATAGCAGTCTCGAATGGGAAGTATGGATCATCAGCAAATGCAGCGAGGATATCTGCAGTCATATCTGTTCCACCAGACCCGAGTTTAAAGGAACGTACACCAGTAACAGAATCAGTGGTAACTTCAGATGAACCGATTACAAGCATCATTACACTCTTGGGTTCTCCACCGCTTGTCACCATAGTCTCAGTAATCTCTTCAATATGAATCAAGTAGGAACCTATAGCCACTGAAACCTCTGAATCATCCCATGAGAATGTGGGTGTTGTTGTCTGGTTAGTGGATGGGCCGGTAAGCGGATCGCCCACAGGACTGATCATCTTAATCCTGGCAATATTACCACCAAACTGTTTTATCTCATCATTTGCCAACTGTTCTGCATAATCCTCAAGACTGTCAACAGCCTGTATGCTTGAGACTAACCATTTTGAACTTATCTTCTCAAGGTTGAAAACCATAGTCTCTGTCCATCTGTTCTCATTATCCGGTACGCCATCGCCATTGAAATCATCACCCCATGGATTATTAGGTGTCCATTTCTCGGTGTCGATGATATCAACAATACCTGTTGCCTTGGTACCGGTTTCATCAATAACAAGGTCATTTACAAGAAGCTCTGTATTAGTCTCAAGATAGAACATCTCAACCACTGCATCTGTGGTCTCCTGATAGACCCTTGCCCACTGAGTATGGTCATTTATCCTGTCACGTTCATAGCTGACCGGGTCTTCATCTTTTCTGCCATCATCATCATCATCATATGGCGCTGTAGTATCACCATTATTATCTGAATCATTCGGATCACCAATTGGATCTTCATCAGAATTACCATCCCAGTCATCGTCGAAAGGTTCTTCCTCATCTACCTCGCCATCCCAGTCATTATCCACACCATCTGATATGTCAAATGATGTTGTTGTAGAACCATCTTCTTTATATAATGTGAGCTGACCTGTTGTGGAATCCTGTTTCATACATGGATAATCAGACGAAGATTCACAGCTATTAAGACTGCCATCAGAAGAATCGAAGTAGTCTGAGTATAGACCATCCTCATTAAATTGTCCGTCTCCATCATCATCACCTTCCATCCTGGACCATTCAGCCTCAACGTCCCAGGTAGAACAACCTGATGAATCTGCAGTTGGACAATTGGTAGAATCAATAAGCTGATAATCATTACTGACTCTCCATGTTTCCCATCCATATCCAAGATACTCTGCCTCTGACATTACTCCGCCAGTGACACGGTCATGAGGAACTCTACGGAGCTTTACAGAGGAGTCAGTACTGTTTACATTATTGTCACCATCTGCATTGTAGTCAACATGATCCATCAATGGATGAACAAACTTCCAGTCGATCATTGCTCCATTATTATTAGAGAGTTGACCATTGTTGTTCCATCTGAACATAGCAGCATCCTTGTTAGCAGTTGGGACTCGGGGGGCTGTAGTCGTTCCTAATGTTACAGCGGTAATCCTTCCTCCTTCCACGGTTATCCCTGCTGCATTAAGGTCTAAATATACATTCCTGTCAGCGTCAATGAACGAGCCTGTTGATTTATCATCATTTCTGAAATAGACCTTTCCGAGAATGCTTACATCTGCCCATGCAAAGGCATGATCATCGAGGGATGTCCCTGAGCCGCTATATTGATCGAATTCATCACCACTCCAGGGCTTGCTGTCTTTGCCTGCTGCATATGGATATGGCCAGCCTTTAGGTCCTTTGACCTCATAGTAGGCATTTCCATCATCATCTCTCCACTGGTCTGTACCAGAAGCACGCAGTGTAACATCATTTGACAGGAAGGTCTGTGCCCAGAACTCATCGTTTGATGTTATATCAGCTTTGTTGGCCAGGTTCCAGTCTGACCATACCATGGGGTCATTAGTATTATCATTATTCCCATCCTGCGGCCATGGGTTAGCGCCCATCCCATCATGATCCTCGTCTATACATACACTGGCAGGTCTATCGTCAATGCCATCTTTAGGCTCTGAATCACAGTCACCATCATCATCCATGCCATTCGGCCAGTCCTCATTGTTCCTGCGGTCAAGCCAGCATCCCTGTAAACAGTCTACTTGATTGAAGTAGTTCATCCTTGAATCACCATCATTGTCCACACCTTCGATGTCCCACTCATTGGCTGCGGCTGCAGCTACCTGCATGGCTGCTGCTACTGTGAGACCACCGGCAGCCTGTAATTGAGATGTAATATCCTGTTCAACCCACATATGTGTGTTTGGGTCTTCATAATACCTGACCGCCTTATCTTTAGAGCCATTTGAATCCGTATCTTTGAGGCTGATGATACCGTCCTCGTTATGGCAAGCGAATCCACCATTCAGGCAGTCACCATCATTATCCTCCCATGCATTTCTGGGACCTTTAGTCCATGCAACTGGATATATCTCATCATCAGTGGCCCATGAATTAGTACTGTCAGCATCTCCATCATATACAGGGCATATCTGGGTAACCATCTCATCACGCATTAATGTATTATTCCAGCGATGGAAGGTTGCCTTTACCTCTCCTGTTCCAGGTTCTTCAGATTGGTCTGCAAGTTCACGACAGGCACCTTTTAGTCTGTAATTTACATGCTCCATCCTGATACCACCCGGCGCCCATGGATCTGATACTTCAATCTCACTGTCAACAAAATCAACACCCGGTATACGGTTAGGCCATCCAACAAGGAGTGAAACTCCAACCGGGTTTCTGTCTGCATCAAATGCGCTGTTAAAGTGCTCAACTGACAATTTGCCATTTGTATTAACATTAGTTAAGAGCATTCGCTGAGTCTGGCCAAAACCTTTGGCCATATTACGTTGCTCTACAAAATCCTTTTTCATCTGATCAAGAAAATCATCAAGATTTATTGTAGAAGTCTCACAGATCTCCTGACCGGGTCCTTCCATTGCAGCAACTTTTTGAAGCTTCATGTCTCCGGACATGGTTGTATCACCACCAGAATCAAAGTGACATTCACGTTCCTTTAATGTAAAAGTAGGTGCGAAATAACTTGCAAAGGAAACTATATCCTGGTTGTCAGCAGCAAGTTGAATTTTTGTAACATTTGCAACAATGTGTAACAGGTCCTCTGTTGTACCGCCGCCTGGATCAAATCCACTAATAGAATCAGAATCTATGCCAGCGCCTGTTGTAAAGGTAATTATTACAGGTGTTACTAATGTATTGGCCCCAAGGTCTGCCACATCAGCCCCAAGGGTCATGGTATAGGTAGTATTTGCCTCTAATGGAGTTGAGTGTAATAATGAAACCCCATCTCCGGAAGATTCAAACCGGCCTGAGATAGCAGGAGTAATTATTGTATTATCTTTAAAAGTAACAAAATCAACAGGTCTGTTAAATGTAACTGAAATGTCCTTATAGACATTAACATCTGTGGCATCATTCTTTGGGCTTGAAGAAAGATAAGAGAATGCATCAACATTTTCAGTTACAGTTAGCCTTGCAAGTGCAACAACCCCATCACTATCCGGATCGTTTATCCCGTTATTGGAAAGGTCTTTGGCCTTATTCGTTATATAAAGTGTATAGGTTGAGGCAGGTGTTAATGAAGTAGAGGGAGTATAACGGAATTCTGTTCCAGTTCCATTGAATGCAGCAGTAGTTTCTACTACAGTACCAGAACTATCCTTTAATACAACCCCTGTACCAGGTTGCATTGTTGAGGTGTTCATTGCCTCACTGAATATTACAGAAATTGCCTGGCTTGGCAGTATATCTGATGCCTCATATAATGGATCCGGGTCTCCATCAGATAGTGATGTATCTGCCACATTGTCTGATAATACAGATACTATACTTGGAGATGTGGTGTCAGACTCGACTGTAGCTGCTGGAATTTCTACAGCCTCGCCCGCAGTGGCAACTATATCATCCATCCTTGTTGTTTTTATGGTTAGTGAAGCCAGATCAATATAGATCCCGAAACATACATAGTTTCCTGGGTCCACATCCATGTTCCATATTCCACTGCTGTCCGTATTGGAATTCCCTGTTGCAGCAGTTGATACTGAATCCGTATCGAAACAAAGGACAGTAGCGCCGGAAACTGGAAGACTTGTTGCAGCAGCAGATTTTTTAAGTCTTTTAAAAAGACTGTTTCCACTACTGCTGCTGCTATTCAAAAGTGTTCCACTTAATGTGGCCTTTGCTACTGTATCACCATCAGTCGTAGTATCACTATCGGTGGTATCGCCACCTGTCACATCAGTTGATCCTGTACCGCCTCCTCCCCCACTGCATCCTGAGGCGATAAGCGTTCCTGCGATAAACAGGGTTATCAGGGCTAAGAAAATACCCCTTTCCCCAAAAGTCTTAATTTCCATTTACTTGCCTCCTTATTTTAAATTTAAATTATCTTCTTTATTCTTGAAGGCCATGAAGGCCAGAAAACAAGAGGGAAGATAATATCCCCTGAAAACCCTGCTTCACCTCCTTTTATATATATGATTTATTAAATTAGATTTGGAATTTGAGTGTACCTGGATTCAATTCACAAATAGTTATCGGGTAGGGTTATAAGTATCTTTAGAAATTTGTCACAACTTTTTTGAGGAAAGATACTGCATCTTTTTTGGTCATGATATAGCCCATGACTTGATTTTCTTCTGTTAGATCAAGCAGGCTGCGATAGACCGGGCCAGGGGGTATATTGAAAAGTTTTTTAATATCTTCACCTGTAATAAGTGGATTCTCTCTTACCTTTTTATATACATGGAAGAACCATGATATCGTGTCTCTTGAGTTCCTCAGGGCATTATCATAAATTTCGCTATTAAGCCCTGTTGAGGCCAAACAAAAGAAAATAAACCCTAATCCATTATCTTCACTATTTTTAAAAAATCTATATAATAATTTCTTGTCATTTACCCCTTTGTCTAATATTGGGTTATTTCTTTGTTCAATCATTAATATTGCCATTTTTGCGGCTCTATTACTTAACCTTAATTTTTCAACAGCCTCTATCATTTTTGGTTTGTTTATATTGCTGTTTATGTACAGGCTTAGCAATTTCCATAATTCAATATTTCTTATCCCGGATTCAACCTTAGTCGTAAAATAGTCTTTGATAGAAACATGGTCTAAAGTATATATATTATGCATTGAATTATATAACTCTTCTAACTTTTCACAGCTTATTAAACCTTTTTCTATATCATTTTCTGCAATACCAGAAAGGATTTCTTTTAGTAGACCTGAATTATGTATTTGACGAAGATATTGGGTGGAATTTGAGAAAGCTAATATCCTGAAAAACTCATCCCTTATCCGTTCACATGCAGAAAATCTTAGGGTAGGTGCAAGCTCGCTTATTATATTTAATGTATTATCCTCAATCCTAAATCCAAGGGTACTGGCAAGCCTGAATGCCCTGAGCATCCGAAGCGGGTCATCTTCAAATGACTTTCTGGAGATCACCCTTATTAACCTTTCTTTGATGTCTTCTCTCCCGTTAAAAGGATCTATAATGGTCTCTATATCAGCTAATGAAATGGCAAGTGCATCTATTGTAAAATCTCTTAAAGAAAGATCTGCATAAATATTTCCGTCCCTTAGAGGTAGAATGTCATAATAATCCGGTGGTGATTTTCCGTATGAAATTACCCTCAATATGCCCCGCTGCTTATCTAAATAAAAAGAAGAGCCGCCTATTTTATCTGCAAGATCCCTTGCTATCCTCTCTGTATCATTTTGAACAACGATGTCTACATCAACAGGGATTTTCCCAATAAGAATGTCACGAACAGTTCCGCCAACTATATATGCGTTTTTAAGTTGTAGTTCCCTTAGTGTAGAGATGAAAGAAAGATTACCAGGCATTATTGAAAAAGGTGTAATAAAAAATAAATATTATTAACAGGTCTCGGGTTATATACCCTTTTGAAGATTAAGCACCCTCTCTGAGACATCACGGTAGGTTTCATCTGTGTCATGCACTTCAGTAAATACATGGAGTGCATCTTCCTTCTTGCCTGCCAGCTCGAATAAAGACCCAAGTTCATATTTCACAACAAGATGTCTTTGATCACTATATTGCTGACTTGAAATTGCACCCTCTAAGGCTTTTACGGCCTCATGGTATTCACCAAGCTCCTTATAACACAGTGCGATCATATAAGAGGCATCCATATATCTTGGCGTGCCCTGAATAGAAATCTTAAACTCTTCTACAGCTTCCTGAAATAAACCCATCTCTTTATAGGCAATACCGAGGTCATAGTGTGTTTCATAATCCTCAGGGCTTAGTTGTGCCTGAATTCCTTTATTGAATTCCTGGAATATCTCTTCAAAACTTTTAACAGCAGATATTTCCATTGGAGCAGGCTCATATACTGGTTTCTCCTTAACCTCTTCTTTTAATGCCTCACCGAGATCAAAAAAAGAGACCGGGGATTCTTCTGGTTTAACCAGCTCAACTTCAGGAATCGTATCTACTGACTTTAGCCGCTTTAATTTTGCGATCTCTCTTATAGCCTCCTCATTTACTGAATCTATACTGAGGATTCTGTTATATACACTAATCGCTTCCTCTATCATCCCCTGTTGTTCATAAAACCTGGCCTCTTCCAACAATTCATTAAAATCAACCTGTGAGCGTTTAATTAATCTTTCCTTATATTCTTTAATGCGGCTGTCATATGGACTTACTTCAATAGCCTCACGTATCAATAATTCGATCTTATCAGGCTCATCTAATGGTTCATAAATCCTTATTAGTTTTAAACACTCCTCAAAGGCCTTATCCTGCTCCCCTGTGTTTTTATATAGATTTTTTAATTTAACATGGGCTTCAATATTATCCGGTTCTGACCTTTTAACGATATCCTGTAGTTCTAATATCGCCTTTTCAAGGAGGCCATATTTTATATAAACCTCTGCGGATGCGATCTGTCCTGATACATCTATAACACCTTCTTCCTTTACGATCTCCTCTTTATATTTAGTCTCTTCGCCTGAGACCTTTTCTAATCCTTCTTTTGCCTCTACATTAAACGGGTCTTCTTCAAGTATCTTAAGATAATATCCCTTTGCCTTCTCCTTTTCACCTGTGTCATAGAAGTATTTTGCAAGGTATAAACCCTTTCCTAAGATATCATCCTTATTGCCCCGGTTAGAATAAACTTCAAAAAGTAATTCATGTGCCGGTAAAAGATCCGGTGATATCTCTTTGGCCTTCTCTGCGTAAATAAGAGATTTATCAAGATCGTTATGGTTAAAATATTCCGTTCCTATCACAAGGTACACATTTGCTGCACCCTCGTTATTCCCTTTTGCTACCAGGATTGTTGCAAGTGTATCTCTGTGTGATAATTGGTCCGGATGTAATTCAATAAGTTTTGTTAAAAGTGTCTCAGCATCATCATACATCTTTGATTTAATATATGAATCAACAAGCAATGACAACGCATCAGGAGACTCTTTTGAAAGGTCAAATGCCATCTTCCCATAGCCGATAGCCTCATCCACATAACCATCATCAAGGCGTAATCTGCCGATCTTAACAATGGCATTTAAATTATTGGGTTCGAATTTAAGAATTAGTCTGTATAAGTTCTCAGCCTCATCCCGTTTTGCTTCTTTTAAATATGCAAGGGCAACCTTGTTGTATTCCTCAATAGCATCTTCCTTGAGCCCTTCCTTAAAGAAAATCTCTGCTATCTTTATTCTTACATTAAGATTAGACGGGTCAAGGTCTGCAATCTTTCTATAAACTTCAAGCGCCTCTTTTATCCGGCCATCCTGAGAATATAGTTTTGCTGCAGTTAAATAGTCCTCCCGGGCATTGCCAATCAAGCCTCTATCGCAATTAAGATCACCCAGACGTACGTAAATATCTTTACGGGAGGGTTCAACTTTCAGGATCTTCTTGTAGACTGCTATTGCCTTTAAAGCAAAACCAGAGGATACAAATATATCAGCGGCTTTTATATAGTAAGATATCGCATCTCGTGAACCATTACCTGGCGATTGGCTCTTAAGTGACAGGTCTCCGATAGTATTTAATATATTTGCATCATTTGGTGTATCTGTAAGAAGTTTCTTCCACTCCTCTATTGCCTTATTTATCTGGCCTCTGATAGTAAATTGCTGCGCTGACTCTAATATCTTACTTTTTTCGGATGACAAAAATTTCTCCCTTTATTTATAAGTATATATCTTTTCGGAAGATAATATTTATTTTTAACCGAAAATAACATAACCTCCTGATAGTGTCAAGGAATGGCAGAATTCAGGCCAAACTTATTTTGTATTGGAAGATACAAGCACCCTTTCCTGGTCTTTAAAGATTACAGTGCACTTTTTAAAGTGGGTCTTCTGTACAACACCCTTACCAAATATATTATGCATTATAATATTCCCTTCATTATACGATCCGGCCATCTCGTAAGGTATTTCTATACCCTTTGCGACTGCAATACTGTTCTCCCACAGAGACTGGGATGTTAACAACTTCCTTGATTTACGTTTAGGAAGCACTGTTTTCCCCGTTTGTCTTTCGCTATTGTCATCCGTGCTTCGATGTTTATGTTCACTTCCGCATGTCTTGCATTTTACCCTTACAATCTTATCCCTAACCATTGCTACGATTACATGGTTAAGATCAAGCCTGCACTTTGTACAATAAGAGCCCGTCTCATCTCCTGCATAAAGTCTTTTCATCATATTTCCCCCCCTGGAAGGATAATTTGGCTCCCCGGGTAGGACTCGAACCTACGACCTAGCGGTTAACAGCCGCTCGCTCCGCCAATTGAGCTACCGGGGAGTAAAGAATGGATTTATGACATTATATAAAGTGCCTAAAGGTAAGTCAATAGGCAGGCAGCATAGGTAGGCAGCGAGGAGTTCCTATCCAAGCTGTACGGCCTTTTTTAACTCTGAAATTACCTGCCTGGTAACATCCTTCAATGTCTCAAAGACACCCTCTCCTTTTGAAGCTATAGACTCATATTGAGAAACTTCTCTCGTATTGAGTAAACCGTTCATCTCCGGGATTGGCATAATATTGGGTAGGTCTCTTTTATTATATTGAAGAGCTAATGGCGTATAATTAATGTCTATATCCTGGTCTGTCAGGTTTCTTCTCAGGTTGTCCATGCTTTCCATATTTGCATCCATCCTCTCAACCTGGGAATCCGCTACAAAAACTATACCATCAACACCTTTCAGTATCAGCTTTCTGCTCGCCTCATAGAATATCTGGCCAGGGACAGTATAAAGGTGAAACTTTAATTTAAATCCATTAAGAGTCCCTAAAAAGATAGGTAAGAAATCAAAGAATAAAGTATGTTCTGTCTCTGTTGCTATAGATACAAGCTTACCCTTACTCTCAGGATTGGTGTTATTATAGATGTAACGGATGTTAGTAGTCTTCCCGCAGAGACCAGGGCCGTAATAGACTATCTTACAGTTTATTTCTCTTGAAGAATAATGAATAAATGACATACAATTTCACCTGAAAATACCCTTTCAAATCCCCCCTTACCCCCCTTTTCTAAGGGGGGGATTAAGTCCCCCTTTGAAAAAGGGGGCTGGGTTCCCGTTGCTGCGAAGCATTGCAACGGGAAGGGGGGGATTTTCATCCTCCTTTGTGCCCCGAAGGAGGCATGTGGGTTTCATTTTGATCTTTGATTTATGATTTGCCGTTTACAAAAGTGGGTGTTCATGCATTGCCTTTAGCCTCTCCCACCTTCTATCCACTTCCTTCTGAACACTCTCAGCAACATCCTTGTATTCAGGTTTCAGAAGGTGTCTGGTCTTGCCCATCAATTTAAGCCACTCGGTCACAGGCGTTTTCTTGCCTTTCTCTTCTGGATTATACGTAATATTTGTAATTCCATGTTCTATTTCATATAGCGGGAAAAAGCAACTATCAACAGCCGCCTGGATAATCTCAAGACCAATCTTCTCTTCACTCTTCCATTCGAGTGGACAGGCTATAAGTAATTTACCATAAACCAGACCTTCATTCTTTGCAAAGTACTGGGCCTTCGCAGCCTTTTTGATCAGATCCCTGTACTGGGTCGCGATCCCTGTAAATACATAATTAATATTACATGCAGCCATTATCTGCGGTGTATCTTTATGATGAAGTTTGTGCCCGCTCTGGTATGGCCCCACGTGTGATGTTGAAGTTGCATGTCCCATTGGAGTCGAGAAAGAAAGTTGCGCACCAGTATTCATGTATCCCTGGTTGTCATATTCCAATATAATCATATTGTGATTCCTGAGCGCAGCGCCAATAGCATGCCCCATACCAATATCCATCCCGCCATCGCCTGTAACCATAACAAAAGTAATATCTTCGCTTCGTGGTATTTCACCCCTCCTCTGTCTTTCTTTAAATGCATCTACTACACCTCCGAGGGTCGGGGCACCACTCTGGAACAGATTATGGATATAGGTGACATTATGAGATGTATAAGGATATCCGGTTGTAACAACCATACCGCATCCTGTCTGGAAAAGCACAACAACATGCCCCTGGATCCCCTTAAAAAACGTATCAAGACCAGGGAATATGCCACAACCAGAACATGCTGAATGACCCTGTGATATCCTCTTAGGCATTTCATTTAGAGGTCTTCCGCTTACACCTTTGATATCAAACTTCCCTGTCTGAGCATCTCTGTTCAAAGAAATAATCCCTGGTGATGTCTCCTCCTTAGTCATCGGAGACTGTTTCTGTCCCGGTGTATAACTCAGATCACCCGGTGTTGCACCTACATATTCAAATGGGATTTCAACCTTTCCTTTCTTTGCAACATCACTCGCTTCCTTTAACATATCCATTGCATCTTCCACATAAAATTCTTTTCCACCAAGACCATAGACACGGCTGATTATAAGGGTTTTGTTATCAGGATCATCTTTAAGGGCAGCCTTTATTTCTATTGACATGTTACCACCCCACCCGCCAAAGGATTCCTGTCTGTCAGCAACACAAAGGGCCCTGATATTCTTCATACATTCCCTGATCTCTTTAACTGGAAACGGCCTGATAACATTAGGCATCATCACACCAACCTTAAACCCTTCAGCCCTTAATCTGTCAACTGCCTCTTTTGATGTTTCAAATGCAGAATTGAGAATAACGAGGGCAATATCCGCATCTTCCATCATGTAAGTATCAAGGATTCCATACCTCCTGCCACTAATCTGATAGTAACTGTCAAAGACCTCTGCAAGACGGTTATAGGCCATTTCCATGGCAATGGATTGCTGTTTCTTGTTGTTTATCAGATCAGGATCGTTCATATAAGGTCCGATGGTAATTGGATTCTTCACATCAATAGAGGTATACTTTGGCGGATGAAAGCCCACATAATTCTGGACTACCATTTTATCTGAAAAGTACTGCACCCTGCGCTTTTGATGACTTGTAAAAAACCCATCATAGCAGACAATTACCGGTAGTCTAACATCTTCAAGCTCACCGATTTTTACACCAATAATATTCATATCATAGGCTGCCTGCGGATCTTTTGCCATTAGAATAATCCAGCCGCAATTTAGGGCCATCATAATATCGCTATGATCGCATCTTATATCAAGCGGGCCTGAAACAGAGCGTGCAACAACATCAAGCAGCATTGGGAATCGTGTCCCTGACTGGACAGGCAACTGTTCCATGGCATATAGAAGACCCTGTGCAGATGTGGCATTAAATACCCTTGCACCAGTAGTTGATGCACCATAACATATGGCTGCTGCACCATGCTCTCCTTCACCTGGAATTAACAATATATCGTGTTCACCTTCAGCCTTCATCTCGTCCAGGTTCTCTGCAATTTCTGTAGATGGTGTAATCGGGTAATAACCCATTACATGAAAATCTATCTGGCTCGCAGCGAGTGAAGCCATTTCATTCCCGCTTAAAAAATCTGTCTCCTGTTTTATATCTTCTCTCGTTTCCGTATCCATTCTTCCTCCCTGGTAGCCTCCTATTTTGTTAATTTCTTCCTAAATGGATGAGGAACAGTTATCTCATCAACATTGTAATCACTCTCTTTAGCTGTTGTCAGGGCCTCTGGTTTACAAATCCATACGCATTGCAGACACCCTTTACAGTACTGATAATCAATCCCTTTCAGGAATATAGCCTTTTTTCCTGTCTTTGATACACCCTTCTCCCATACAAAGCAGTAATCAGGACACGCATAATCACATTCACCACAATGGGTGCATGTCTCAAGATCTAAAACAGGAATAAATCCCATGCGTGAGGGGCTTAGATCCTTTTCTTTTGTAATCCCTGCACTAACAATAATCCCGCCAATAGGCTGGTTCATATACCCAAGCCGGGATGGATTTCTAATAAAAGGCTGGTACGGGTATTTCCCATCAGGCGGAAAGAATTCTACCTTAACTTCATTATATCCCCTGTCAAAGGCCTTTAAATTTCCAGGGACTGTCTGGGGATATTTTCTTCCAAATACATTTTTTATCGTTCCCCTCAGGGCATCCGGGTCAATAAAACCACTGAGCTTACATATAGCCCCGAGCATCGGGATGTTAACCCGGCTCTTTTCAGCCATAGCAATACCGAGTGCATCAAGGCATCCCAAATAACCACCGTGGAGTTTTAATATTCCCCTGGTCTCATTTGGGGTCTTTGTGGTATTCATCATAACAGTCGAATCAGGTCCTACACCCTGAAGGACAGGTACTATTTTGATGAGTGATTCATGAAATATGGCAAGTATATGCGGATTTTCTACAGGACTGTTATTCCTGATAGGGGTATCGGAATCGCATAGCCTCACATGGGCCTTCACAGGTGCCCCTTTTTTCTCTGATCCATAGGACGAAAAATTAGACCCGTTCAGCCCCATCCCGAGGACCCCTGCCTCTGCCAGTATCTTCCCTGCAACATTTGCACCGAGTCCCCCTATACTCTCCATTCGTATTTCAAAGAACCCCTGCTGGCTCTTCTTAGGAATAATCACACTGGTTGTCTTCCCGCTCTCCATATCTAATCTCCTGTGGAATAATAAGGATTATTCATAATAACCTTATTTGTCCTATTTTTCAACAGAAAAATTAAATATGAAATTTTTCTGTTGACAAAATCAATTACATCGGTAATACTAACATATTACGAACAAACTACAAATGAAATGGAGCTAATATGTCACTAAAACCGATAACATTGCGATTAGATGAGGAAGAGTACGAGAAATTAAAGGAATACCTCCACGAATTCGGCGATCCGGATATCAACGTCGCTTATGTCTTGAGGGCCTATATGCGGGATCTTAATAGAGCCTTGCCATACTTAGTGAAATCAGGTTGGGATTTGAAGAATTGTTTCGGATTGCTCGGTTTCTGGCTCAAACAGTTCGGCTCAATGACTGAGTTTGATATGTTCGCAAAAATGAGTGTCAATCCATGGGCATTCTGGAACGCCACAAGCCCACCCTCCGAACGAGGTGCAGATATGGGAGACAATACTGCTGAAGGAAAAAATGGTAAGAATTCTAAGGAAGAAGGAGGGAAGAGTTGATAATAATTAGGCGCTGTCAAATGGAGTTTATAGCATTCTACAATTATGAGGAGGCCCCATGTTTAATAACGAAATGAATAAAAAAATGATGGATCTTTTTGCTAATCCGCTGTTTAAGAAAGGTTTTTTCGACTTTTTCCTCAAGATGCAGCAGGAGGGCATAGAGGCGGCCCGGAAGCTCTGGACCACTAATGCCAACAAGAATCTCTTTCCAGACGCGATTGACATGTACGAGCGGATGGCAGATTTCTACATCATCTTCGGCTTCGTTCCTAAAACAAAGTATGATGAGGCACTCAACGAAAATAAAGGTTTGAAAGAAGAGAACAAATTCCTCAGAGATACGATTCGGGAACTTCAGTTAAGCCTTTTCACCGAGGGTGGAGAAAAGGTCCAGCAGATCTGGCAGAGCAGCATAGACAAACAGCTTGAGATGAACAAGGATATCTCCAGGAACTTTTTTGAACTCTTCAGGCAACTGAAGTCAAGCGTTTCATAAAGGCAGCAGGAAGACAACCACGTATCAGCATTAGCTGATACAATAACACAAAGGAGAATAGTATGGAAAAAGGACTGGAGTTTTTTGATGCATGGGTAAAATCACAGAAGGGATTTCTCGAGACAGGGTTGAAGTCGCAGAAGGAATTTATGACCAACTGGACAGAGTCTATTCAGAACCTGCAGGCATCATTCTTAAACCTCGGAGGTTTCCAGGAGGGTCCAGGTAAGGAGATGCTCAATCTGTTTAATCCATGGTTCAATACCATGGCCAATTCAACAAGGGTTTTCAGTGACGAGGTGGTGAAAATTCAGGAGACATGGAAAGGCGCCTTTGAGAAGCAGATGGAGATGAGTAGAGAAATGGCGAAGAACTCCTTCGAGTTTTTCTCAAGCAGGCTGGCGAAAAAAAATGGAGACATTGACATTGAAGAAAGAGAGCAAGTTGCTAAGAGACATGATTCGGAAACTTCAGTTAAGTCTTTTCACCGGGGAGGGAAAAAGTCCGGCAGATCCGGCATAGTAGCATAGATAAACAGCTTGAGATGAACAAGGATATCTCCAGGAATTATTTTTAACTCTTCAGGCAACTAAAGTCAATCGCTTCATAAAGGCAGCAGGAAGACAACCACGTATCAGCATTAGCTGATACAATAACACAAAGGAGAATAGTATGGAAAAAGGACTGGAGTTTTTTGATGCATGGGTAAAATCACAGAAGGAATTTCTAGAAACATGGTTGAAGTCGCAGAAGGAATTTATGACGAACTGGACAGAGTCTATTCAGAAGCTGCAGGCATCGTTCTTAAACCTCGAAGGTTTCAAGGAGGGTCCAGGTAAGGAGATGCTCAATCTGTTTAATTCATGGTTCAATACCATGGCCAATTCAGCAAGGGTTTTCAGTGATGAGGTGGTAAAAATCCAGGAGACATCGAAAGGCGCCTTTGAGAAGCAGATGGAGATGAGTAGAGACATGGTGAAGAACTTCACCGAGCTTTTCAAGCAGGCAGGTGAAAAGAAATAAGGACATTAGACAGTGAGAGAGGAGACGTTTCATGGAAAGTGCTAAAGACTTTTTTAATAACTGGCATAAATCTCAGGAGAAAACCTTCGAGGACCTGATGGAGACAATGAGGAAGATGCAGCAGGCCTTTTGGGGTCTCGGAGTATCTGGGGGAGGTACGCAGGATCCAGGGGGGTTTCAAAATATTTATACTTCCTGGACAACGGCAATACTGAATGCCCTGGGTGAAATGGGCACTGAAAAAATGAGCGTCATCAATGATACCATCTTCAGGACCATGAGCAGTTCCAATGCTTACCTGAAGCTCTATGAAATATGGCTTCCTCTCTTTAGGGCAATTCAAGAGAAGACACTGAACCCGGATTCCTATAAAGACCTTGCAGACCCGGCGAAATACAAGGAAGTGCTGGACAAGATCTTCGGTTTTTATCCTGATTCGATCTCGGGATTCTTCACTCAGGCTGCAAAGTTGCTGGAGACCTTTGCAGGTTCTGCGCAGGAATTTATGAAACCCTGGGCAGAGGCAACCTGGAAAAACTTCAAAACCTTTCCTCAGTTCATGGAAAGTTACCCCGTATCGGGTATGAATATCTTCCATAACATGTTTAATGCCTTTGACAGCACTATCGGACGGATTTTTCATGTCCCTCCAGTAGGAAAGGACAGGGAAAAAATCGAACTGCTCCTGAGAAGCTTCGATGACCTCTCTGTTTATATTGCCAGGAGCATAGCATATCAGCACATGATGTACGTCACAGGCTTAACAACTATCGAAAAGGTGATAGCGACTATTGCTGAAAAGATAAAATCAGGAGAAGAGATTAAGAAATTTGATGATTTTTTCGATCTCTGGACCGACGTGAATGAGAAGACTTACTATGCACTCTTCCAGACAGAAGACTTTTCGAAGATGCAGGGGGAACTGCTCGAAGCGGCACTGAATGTGCGGAAGCATTTTTTCAAATTAATGGAACTCCATCTCTATGACTTGCCCATAGCTCTTCGTTCCGAGATGGATGACCTCTATAAGACGATCTATGAACTTAAAAAAAGGGTGAAGAGCCTCGAAAAACAGTCCACGGAGGCTCGAGCATTATGAAGAATATCGCCAAAGAAATGGGTGAGACCATTACGAAACTCATCAAGGGTGTAGAAACCCTAACCGGGATAGAAGAAATAGACGTCGGAACTACCCCGAAAGAGCTCGTTTACGAGGAAGATAAGCTCAGAATCTACCATTATAAGCAGGAAGGAGAAGTAACCTGCAAAGTTCCGGTACTCATTGTTTATGCCCTGGTAAACCGGCAGTACATGCTTGACCTTCAACCGGACAGGAGCATTGTGAGGAACTTGCTCCAGCATGGACTGGATGTTTACATTACAGATTGGGGATATCCGACAAAGTCCGATATGTATCTCACCCTTGATGATTATATAAACGGGTATATGAATAACTGTGTGGATTTTATAAGGAAGGCCACAAAAAAGGATGCAATTACCCTCATGGGCATCTGTCAAGGAGGAACATTCTCTGCTATATATGCATCTCTGTATCCGGAGAAAGTGCAAAATCTCGTCACCATGGTGGCACCCTTTGATTTCTCCTCCAATGAGGGGTTGCTTTTCAGTTGGTCCAAACACATAAACGCGGATACCCTTGTGGACACTTACAGGGTTATTCCGGGAGAACTCCTCAATGCAGGTTTCTTAATGCTGATGCCTTTTACCCTTAATATCAGAAAATATGTGGATATGCTCAAGGTGTTAGGGGATAAAGATAAACTTCTTAATTTCCTCAGAATGGAGAAATGGATCTTTGACAGCCCTGGCCAGGCAGGTGAATGTCTGAGGCAGTTCATAAAGGACTGTTACCAGGAGAATAAGCTTGTGAAAGGTCAATTAAAGGTTGGTGACAAGTTGGTGAATCTTAAGAATATTACCATGCCTCTTCTCAATATCTATGCCAGCGCCGACCACCTCGTTCCCCCGAGCTCAACAAGGCCTTTAAATGATCTGGTAGGAAGCACTGACAAGGTACTCTATGAATTTAAGGGCGGGCACATTGGTGTCTTTGTGGGTTCAAAATCACAAAAGGAGCTTGCCCCGGCCATATCAAAATGGCTTCATGAAAGGGCAGGCGGGAAAACAGTAAGAGAATCCTTAAGAGCGGAAAGATCCATGTCAAAGGCTAAAGATGCCAGGAGAAATCAGACAACCACGGAAACAAAACCATCCATTAGAACAAAGAGTACCAATAAGAGAAAAACGACTTAAAAACAAACAGAACAATAAGAAATAACTTGACAGGAAAAGGGAGAAACTCTTCCCAAAATAACTATTAGTGAGGGATATTATTTATGGAACTTACAGGTAAGAATGTGGTAGTAACAGGCGGCGCAAGGGGAATGGGAAAGATGTTCGCTGCGTACTTAAAAAATCTCGGCGCAAAACCATATATTGTGGACGTTATTCAGGAAAATCTTGATGCTCTGAAGAGCGAGACGGGGATACCAGGCCAGATGGTGGATGTGAGCAATGAGAAGAGTGTGGAAACGTTTTTTGAAAACTATACATTGGAAAATGGTGCGCCGGATGTATTGATTAACAATGCGGGTATTACCGCCGATGCCCTTTTTATCAAGCAAAAGGGAGATGAGATAACGAAGTTTCCCTTTTCAAACTGGGAGAAGGTGATTAATGTTAATCTCACAGGGGTATTCCTGTGTGCAAGAGAAGCAGCCTTTCACATGGTAAAGCACAAAGCGAAGGGCGTGATCATTAATATTTCATCCATCAGCCGTGCAGGAAACACGGGGCAGACCAATTATTCGGCCACAAAAGCCGCTGTTGATGCAATGACTGTGACATGGGCAAAAGAACTTTCCCGATATGGAATAAGGGTCGGTGCCATCGCACCTGGTTATATTAATACCGAGATGGTTGCAAAGATCAGACCCGATGTGCTCGAAAAGGTCATACAGAACATCCCCATGGGAAGATTGGGCGAAATGGAGGAAATTACGCAGGCCGTCCAGTTCATTATAAGAAACGATTTCTTTACTGGCAGGATTATAGAAGTCGACGGAGGTATGAGGATCTGATTTTTATATATCGTTTTGATAAATTTTGGCGTTCATGGTTTTGTGAACCCGTAACTTAGGAGGAGTAAATATGGAGGCGTATATAGTGGGTGGCGTGAGAACAGCCATAGGAAGATTCAATGGTTCTCTGGCAACGTTGGATGCTATTGAGATCGGTTCGACAGTAATCAAAGAGGTCGTTAGAAGAACCTCAGTAAAAGGAGATGAAGTTGATGAAGTGATTATGGGGAATGTCCTTCAGGCCGGATTGGGACAGAATCCTGCGCGACAGTCTGCCATCCGTGCAGGCCTCCCGGAGAATACCCCTGCCTTTACTGTAAACAAAGTGTGCGGCTCGGGATTGAAGGCTGTTGCCCTTGCAGGTCAGGCCATCGCCTCAGGTGAGGCAAATGTCATTGTTGCCGGAGGAATGGAACATATGACCGGCGCCCCTTATGTGGTAAGGTCTGCGCGGTGGGGGCAGCGTCTGGGAAACGCCGAAATGATAGATACGCTCATCAATGACGCGCTGTGGGATATGTTCTATGGCTATCACATGGGAATGACAGCTGAAAACGTAGCCGAGAAATATCATATTACGAGGAAGGATCAGGATGAATTTGCCGCCTTTTCACAAAAGAAGACAGAACAGGCAATCAAAGAAGGCAAATTCAAGGACGAGATTGTTCCCTTGATGATCAAACAGGAAAAGGGTGGGGACAAGATTTTTGATACTGATGAGCACCCCCGTTTCGGCACCACTGTTGAGACACTTGCAAAACTGCTGCCAGCGTTCAAGAAAGAAGGGACTGTAACAGCAGGGAATGCCTCTGGAATTAATGATGGTGCATCTGCTGTGCTTGTTGTTTCTAAAGAAAAGATCAAGGAACTGAACCCTGCCTGGGCATTCAGGATTTTAGGATCAGCAACCGCCGCCATAGACCCTGCATACATGGGGCTTGGTCCTATAGATGCATGCAGGCAGCTCATCGCAAGGGCACATTGTACGGTGAAAGCTCTTGACCTTATAGAGATCAATGAGGCATTTGCTTCTCAGTCGATCCAGGTTCATCGGGAAATGGGATGGGATATGAATAAGGTTAATGTCCTTGGCGGTGCTATCGCCCTCGGACACCCTGTAGGAGCGAGTGGAACAAGGATCCTCGTAACCCTCCTCTACGAAATGGTGCGAAGGGATTTGACTCTGGGTCTCGCTTCCCTCTGCATAGGCGGGGGACAAGGGATCGCAATGATCGTTGAAAGGGTTAGATGAAGTTCAGCTTCAATCTCTATTGCATCATCCCCTTCTTCATCATATCATCGTGCATCTTCATCATGTTGTCCATCTTATCCATCATCTCGTTGAGCCTTTTTTTCTGATCAGAAGATGGCATATGGGACATATCTTTGATAATACCCATTACATCTTTCATCATACCCATCATATCCTGCATCATCTGATGTTTCTGCATCATATCCTGACTCATCATCTTATCTCCCATCATCTGTCCCATTTGTCCTTTTTCTGCAGCAATTGCCGGGACAATAGTAAATAGTAATGCTGTCAGGATGGAAACCAAAAAGAGTGTTTTTTTCATCTTCATCACCCCCTTTCTATGGGATTTATCTGAGAAAGAAATAGATCAGCCAGCCTGTCAGGGCAACATATATCCAGACACCTGCTGTATAGGGAGCAACCTTCTTGTGACGGTCAAACCGATTTTTAAGCGCCTCATAAATCGTTATGATAACCATCGGGAGGTTTATCAGGGATAGGGCTGTATGAGACCAGAGTATAGAGAGGTATAATGTTCTATGGTTCCCTGTATAACCCTTTGTATGCCGATTGTCCCAAGGCCCCCATAAAGCAGGAGATTATAAAAACTCAAACTACAATCTCCATGCAAGGATAGTCATATCAATGATATAGAATACTACCAATGCAAAAACTAATGCAACAACAAAAAAGAGCCGCTTATTTTTATGTTATACAGGCTATATTTCTTGATACTTTACGTAAGTCCTTAAGGATATTTGCAATATGAAGAAAGATTGGAATTCCAAGGCCAACTGCATATATTATCTCTGCTGCAATACGTGATACCCTGTCAACAGGATCAATAAACATCTGAATCAGAAAGAGAGAGCATGCCGATAATAATAACAGGATGTTTGCAAATCTAAGTATCTTCCATGGTTCAAACTCAGCGGCGGCTATCAGCCGTCAGATGGCATGATTTGTTATGCCGTACTCTTCATAAAGAAAAGGTGAAATGTCCATCAAAACTGAGTGTGAGCGTACCCCGACAAATGATGTCTCGTCCTAAAAGTATCTGGAAAGGGGCAGTGCCTTCTGGAATAAATTCCATAACCTGTGCACCCTGAATAATAAATCCAGCGGCACCAAAAGGAAGGAAAAGATCGACAAGATAAACATTGACGGGAACTGAGTGTGTGGCCGAAACCATGGGACGCATGCCAATAGGCTGAAGGCCAACTGTTTGAACAACACCTTGTGAAATGCAAGTAATAGAAGCACCCGTATCAATTAATGCAGGAAATGTAGTTACCTGTCCGGAGAATGATGGTGTAAATACACCGGCTGGGATAACGCCAATGTTGATTAGTGGCCCTATGCTAAGATCAAATTTACCGCTGAGACATGGCATGAGAGAAGAACCCTAAATCTACAGGAGTTTCAATTACTTCTTGAACAGAGAAGAGTTGGTCTTGTTGGAAAATCTTCTGACCCGCAACATATGCGTCTCGCGCGGTGTCAAAGAATTCAATAATCTTACCATCCCGCATCAGGGCAAACTTCCCCCGATGTGCTGTTAAAATGGTCGGCAGCTTTTCCTGAAATGCTTTGTAATTGATTTCAACCTGCTTTTTAATTAAATCAGCCATAGTTATATTCTTTCCAATGGTTTTATGAAGATACTTTACCATATATATCCATCAAGTTCAATTGCAAAACATGATTTCAGAAAATATGGGCAGTTTATTTAATTGTTATTTGATTGCAGCTTGAATATAAATAAAGTAGGATGTCTCCGGAATTCTGGTCAATGAATCCATTTGACACAAGAATATGCTTTTGTTAAATTTAACCCGTCTTTGACGCCACAGAAAATAATCGTTACAAGAAAGTTGCGAGGGTTATTGTGTTCGAGAGAATTCTGAAGGAAATGAGAGACAAAATTAGAGAGCGGGAATATGTAATGGCGATTCATGCAGAAGAAGAAATGAATAACGATTGTTTATCAATTTATGATATTGAACGTTGTATACTTACTGGAAAGATTGTAGAACGCCAGAAAGACAAGGTGACTGCAGAGTGGAAATACCGGATAAACGGGCAAATGGTTGATGACAGTGAAGTCGACGTTATTGCCAAATTGAGTCCAACAGGCAAATTGGTTATAATAACAGTGTATGTACCGTAACATATATGAAAGGAGTGTATTAGATGATGTGTGAAATTTGTGGGAAAGAAGGTGCCCGTGTCCATAAGGTTGCCAGAACTTATGGCAAGGGAAAAGATATTCTGATCATAGAAAATATCCCTATCGTGACCTGCCCCCATTGCGGTGAAAGCTATCTGGAGGCAGAGACGCTTCACGAAATTGAGCGTATCAAGCTTCATAAGAAGAGTTTTGCTGAAAAGCGCACTGTCTCAGTAGCGGATTTTGCAGCAGCCTGAACCGCCCCCGTTTTAACAGGCGAGATTTTCCTTGATACATAAATCTAATTTGCATTACTATTGGAGCTGTAATTATGACCTCTCATTTCATGTCTTGGCATAGCTACAGGGATTTTGAACAGGCAGTAAAGTATAGTAACCGATACATTCGCAGCATAGAAACCGAGAAATTCCTCCAAACTCTTCTCGCAACAAGTGAAGAATTTAAAGAAAGAATCGAACCTGGAATTATATTTTGGAGAGCCCAGCTCGGTTATAAGAAAAATGAAGCTGTACATAGCGATAGTGTTCACTTTCCCCATGCATGTTCCCCATATCCTCCTGAACGAATGAAACCACGATATCGAGAGGCATTTGCAGGGAGAGTGAACCCGAAGGGTATACCCTGTTTGTATCTGGCAACTGACCAAAAAACAGCAATATCTGAAGTTAGACCTTGGATAGGTTCAATGGTTTCTGCAGCTCAGTTTAAAACGCATAGAGAACTGGTAGTCATTAACTTTACAGAGGCTAAGTTTGACCCTTATAAATATAAAAACTTGGAAATTATTAGTTATGAAAGAGAACCCGAACCAAATGTGAGAAAGGACATAGTATGGACAGAGATTAATGAAGCCTTTTCCAGACCAGTTATACCTAACGACCAAGTCGATGATTACGTTCCCACGCAGATTATTGCAGAGTTATTCAAAGATGCAGGGTTAGATGGTATTGCCTATGCGAGTTCTTTGGGGTCTGGCCACAACTTGGCAATATTCGACATTGAGGCTCTTAAAATTGTTAACTGTTTTTTATGTAAAGTGAAAAAGATCGATGTAGATTATTATGAACCTGGAAATTCTTACTTCATAGAGGATGAAGAAGAAAACAAAGATGAATAGATTTACACATATTTTAAACAAGAGGCCTAATCAGTGTAATTCTTCGGCACCTTTTTTACCGTGCCATCCGAAATATTTTCTGTTCAATATACATTATAGGAAAATGGGGTCTTTAATCTTGATATTATGTTTTTTAAATTTCCTATAGGTACCCCCTTGATGGGGAGAGCCGGTGGGGGGTAAAAGAATGACTACGGGAATTTGTCGTCTTTGTGGTGAACATAAAAAATTGTCATTTGAACACATACCTCCAAGGAGCGCATTTAATGATCACCAGAGAGTTTTCCAGACAATTGAGGATCGTTTATTAAAGAATAGATCACATTCAAAATTTCGAAGAGGATTGGGCAAAGTCACTCTTTGTGAAAGCTGCAATAGTAATACAGGAAGTTGGTATGGAGAGGCTTTTGTCAACTGGACGAAGCAAGGATTCGAGTGGTTTAATAAGATAGGTGAAGGCGCGTTGATTAATCTTCCATACAACATTAAACCGCTTAATGTTTTAAAGCAAACTTTAGTAATGGCATTGGCTATGGCACCTGAAGGTTCTCTGAACTACCACGAAGATTTAAGGCGATTCGTTCTTTGCAAGAAACTGAAATATTGTCCGCCTCACTATCGCGTTCATGTGTATTTTTGTAAGGGAGGACAACCTCGATTTAGTTCAGGAATGGCAATAATGAAAGTTGGTGTAGGTGGTGGAGCGAGTTATATCGAAGGGGAAATTGCCCTGCCTCCCTTTGGTTACTCTATAACCACACCATTTGGCAGCCACAGATCTTTAGCTGATGTCGAAAACTTATGCGAAATTACATGGTTCGCAAAATACAATTATGACGAAAAAAGAAATATTTACCTACAAATTCCAATACGTGAAACTCATGAGCCTTTTCCATTAGATTATCGAAGTACTGAGGATATGGAGAAACATCGGAGGAAAAGATAATATATCCTTTCTTTCGCTCAAATAAATGAGCCATGAAGGTCTGAAACTGGTTAAAAAAGTTGTCGGCCCCTCCCGAATTGTGTATCCGCTTCAGTCTATTGCTGAAAGCCAGCGGGTGATCAGGATACTCCCTCTCAAACAAGATGTCATCAGTGAGATGTTCTTTTTGTGAGATGTTCTTTTTTCTGCAAATCTACTCTATCAATTGCATATCTATACTCAGACAATGTCATGAATTTCCAATTCAAGTTTTTAAGGAGGGTCTGAAGAGTTTCTGAGAATTCTTTCATATTCATATACCACAGATACTCAGTCATCAACTTGGGCTATCGCATACCAACTTTCAGTCCTGTTGGTTTGACTTGCCATTAACAAGTAAACTAAAAAAAATCCCAAATAACTTACTGTCCGGAACGTACCGGCCACGCATAGTAGTTGAAGGTATAGCTGTAATCGCTGGACTTAAGGCCGGCGCTCTCGTCGCCATAGTACATGTAGACAACCCACGCATAACAGGAGTTACAGTCCGACGAGTAGCTGGCATGGGTCGTGGACGACCAATAAAGGGAAGAATAAGACTGCACATTAGTAAAGCCCTGGGT
>MHER01000125.1 GCA_001805205.1 Nitrospirae bacterium RIFCSPLOW2_12_42_9
CAAGATATTTATCAAGCAGGTTTTCGAGCAACGGGTCAAGCCATGTTAAAGTGTGTACACCGTTTGTTATATGACCTATTGGTATTTCACCCAAGGGGACACCAGACCATACATCATTCCATATAGTCCTTGACACATGCCCGTGGAGTTTACTAACACCATTACACTGGGCAGAAAAATGGAATGCCAGAATCGTCAGGCTGAACAAGTCCGAACCCCCGCCCATTGGCCTGAGTCCTATATGCATAAACTCATGAGATTTAATCCCTGCCTTTTCAAGATATCTTTTAAAATATTTTTCTATAAGAATAAGGGAGAAGGCGTCATTTCCGGCAGGGACAGGTGTGTGTGTGGTAAATATAGTATTCCCCTTTACTGCCTCTATCGCCTCTGCAAAGGATAGTCGGTCATGTCTCATCAGATCAACTGTCCTCTCCATCCCCATGAACACTGAATGTCCTTCATTCATATGCCAGACATTAGCCCTGATCCCTATAGCTTCTAATGCCCTTACACCACCAATACCAAGTAAAATCTCCTGGGAAATCCTCATCTCATGATCTCCGCCATAAAGGTTATAAGTTAATCTCCTATCCTCCGGACTATTCTCCGCGATATCTGAGTCCAATAAAAAGAGAGGAATCCTCCCTACCTCGATCTTCCATATCCTCGCATAACAGGCCCTTCCGGGAAGATCGATATTAATTATAACATCCACTCCTGCCAGGTTTTTTACAGGCTTCAGAGGCAAATTATTAAAATCATGGGTTATATACACATCCTCCTGCCGGCCCTTTTTATTGATCTGCTGTTTAAAATAGCCCTGCCTGTAAAGCAGTCCAACCCCGATTAATGGCAGCCCCAGGTCACTTGCTGCCTTGAGGTGATCACCTGCAAGCACCCCAAGCCCTCCGGAATATATTGGAACGGACTCATGGAGACCAAACTCTGCTGAGAAATATGCTACGTGCATATTTCTCCATGCCGGGTAATGATCAGAAAACCATGTCCTCTCTGAAGTGCAGTATTTATCAAACTCTGATATCACATGCTTGAACATATCCATGAACTCTTTATAGGACACTACTGTAACAAGTGTCTCCTTGCTTAGCCTTTTCAGAAAGATGACCGGATTCCCTTCCACCTCTTTCCATAGTGAATTATCAATTAATTTAAAGACCTCCTGGACATCACTATTCCAGGTCCACCAGAGGTTATATGCAATCCTGTTTAAACCAGTCAGTATAGAAACAGGGGTTTCCTGATCTGTCATAAAATCATCCTTTCTCTACGTGGTAAGCATCCGAGATTAACTTTATATTATATCATCTAAATAGGAATGAAGAGAAATTTATATGGATATTCGGTTCAGGTCAAGTATTTTGTTATTATCTTTTGTTATTATCAGTATTCAGATCAAGGGTTAACAGCCATCTTCCTAAGGATGGCAAGATTGATCCTGTCTTCTTTCATATCCTTTCCCTTTGGAGTCTCAATGATCTTGGGTATATTCTCAAACCTGCTGTCCTTCATCAGAATCTTAAAGAACCCCTCCCCAAGACACCCTTTACCAATGTGCTCATGCCTGTCTACATGACTGCCAAGCCCCTTTTTTGAGTCATTAACATGGATACAGATAAGACGTCCAAGACCAATATGTTTATCAAACTCATCAATAACTCTCTTGTATCCTTCAGGGGTACTGATATCATAACCGGCAGCAAAGATATGACAGCTATCAAGGCAAACCCAGACCCTCTCCTTCTGTTTGACTCCATCCATTATAGATCTCAGATGTCCAAATCTATAACCGATATTTGTCCCTTGTCCGGCAGTACTCTCTAATACCACATCAACACTCCACCCATCTGTCTTCTCAAGAACAATGTTAAGTGAGTCTATTATATTCTTTATGCCAATCTCTTCTCCGGCTCCGAGATGGGCTCCGGGATGCATAACTAGATAACGGATCTCAAGGATTCTGCACCGTCCCATCTCATCAATAAGTGCATTTATAGACCTTTCCCTCAGCTCCTTATTGCTTGAGGCAAGGTTTATCAAATAAGAGTCATGGGCTATAATCCGGGTAATCTTGCTTTTCTTCATCAGGGTGAAGAATCTCTCAATCTCCTCATCAGTAATGACCCTGCCCTTCCACTGATTTGAATTCTTTGTAAATAACTGTATCGCAGTGCAGGATAATGAATTACCCCGCTCTATCGCTTTATCAATCCCTCCTGCAATAGACATATGAGCGCCGAGCAGCATTTTTTGCCTCCTGACATAATTATATATCATAAAAACAGGAATATCCCTAAATAAAATAATTCTTGACTTAATATATGCTATAATATATAGTCCTTTGACATTGAAAGTGATAACCAGTATCAAAATATAGGAATACGTGCTATAATTTCGACATATGCATAGTCATGCCACAGAGACATTAAAAAAGGGGGAAAAGATAGTTATAGTCGGAAACCCCAATGTCGGCAAGAGTGTCATATTTGGACTGCTCACGGGAAGATACGCAACAGTATCGAATTATCCCGGGACTACAGTAACAATTACCGGGGGTTCTTGTAATCTTGGAGGTAATAGTTTCCCTGTAATTGATACTCCTGGCATAAACACCCTTATCCCGATGTCCGAGGATGAGGTTGTAACAAGAGACATCCTCCTTAATGAGTCCATAAAACTCGTTGTTCAGGTTCTTGATTCAAAGAATCTTAGCCGCGGACTTCCGATCACCATACAACTTGCTGAAATGGGACTACCCTTCATACTTGTCCTTAATATGTGGGATGAGGCAAACAGCCGCGGAATTAATATAGATGTTAAAAGGCTGGCCTCTGCTATGGGAACTTTTATAATACCTACCATTGCTGTGGAGAAAAAGGGATTGAAAGAGCTCAGAGATGCCCTTTCGGAAAAGAAATATCCTTCCATACTTATAAATTATGGAAGTGTTATTGAGGAGGGCATAAAAGAGATAGAGAATATCCTCCCCGAGTCAAATATATCCAGGCGTGCCATAGCCCTGATGCTCCTTGCCGGTGATGAGAGTCTCAAGTCCTGGTTAAAAAGACTTATTAATTATCCTGATATTACGAGGATTGAGTCTGTCCGCCGTGAGGTTCAGGAAAAGTTTTTTGAACCTGTTGGGTATCTGATTAATCAGATTAGATCAAAACGATGCGATAAGATAATTGCAGATACTGTTGTAAAAAACCGGATTGAGAGAAATGCCATTACCATCCATCTCGGCAACTGGGCTATGCACCCTGTATGGGGCATTCCTGTCCTCCTTGTTGTCTTAATTCTGTTGTATGAGTTCGTTGGTGTCCTTGGAGCCCAAACCCTCAGTGAACTCCTTGAGGATGGCCTGTTCGGGGGTTACATAAATCCATATATTACAATGTGGGCAGATTCCTTCATCCAGGACTCCTTTTTCAGGGACCTCTTTGTCGGAGAATACGGGATTATCACTATGGCCCTTACATATTCAATAGCGATCATTTTACCTATTGTAGGGACATTTTTTATCGCCTTCGGCATACTCGAAGATTCCGGTTATCTGCCGCGGCTTGCAATTATGGTTCACAAGATATTCAAGTCTATGGGCCTTTCAGGAAAGGCAGTACTCCCTATGGTCCTCGGCCTTGGCTGTGATACAATGGCTACTCTTACTGCAAGGATAATGGAGACGAGGCGGGAGCGTATAATAGTAACACTCCTCCTTGCACTCGGAGTACCCTGTTCAGCTCAGCTCGGTGTTATCCTGGGGATGCTCGGAGGTGTATCCTTTATTGTCACAATCCTCTGGGCCGGTATAATCACCCTTATACTGTTCCTTGTAGGATTATTAGCTTCAAAATTAATCAAAGGGGACACTTCTGATTTCGTCTTTGATATACCGCCGCTCCGTGTACCTGTTTTATCAAACATCATTATCAAAACCCTTTCGAGGATAAATTGGTATCTAAAAGAGGCTGTACCGCTTTTTATTGTGGGAACATTAATATTATTTACCCTCGATAAGATTGGGGTCCTTAAGACTATTGAAGTTATTGCATCTCCTCTTGTGGTAAATTTCCTGGGCCTTCCACAGAAGGCGACTGATGCATTCCTTATAGGTTTCCTGCGAAGGGATTACGGTGCAGCCGGGCTCTATGCCCTTTCTGAGGCCGGTTTGTTAAATCCCAATCAGATATTGGTCAGCCTTGTTACCATAACCCTGTTTGTCCCGTGCGTTGCGAATCTCCTTGTTATGATAAAAGAGAGGGGGAGTAAAACTACTATTGCTATTGTTGCATTTATATTCCCCTTTGCTTTTATAGTGGGAGGTGTGATAAATTTTGTATTGAACATATTTGGTATTAAATTGTGATTTTCTGAAAAGGAGTTGGGGAGTTGGATTACCATAGATCAAAAGAGGAGATATTCGAAGAAGACAGAATTGAGGAGATGCTCGAACTATTGTGGATGGCTATTGAAGAGGGCGGGGCCACTATTGATAAAATAACCAAAAGATCAGAAGACCCCCAGGCAGCATATCTGCTGAAAGATATGGAGTCCGCAGGATTAATATCCTTAAATAGCGGAAGGATTACCTTCAGGGAGACGGGAGAGAAAAGGGCCGGAGAGATAATCAGGAGACACAGGATCGCTGAAAGATTACTATCAGAGGTCTTTGAGGTAGAAGAAAAGGAGATTGAAGAACACGCCTGTGAATTGGAACACAGTCATGTCCTGGGCCAGTCAGTAGTAAACAGTATCTGTACATTCTTAGGCCATCCGCCAACATGCCCCCATGGCAGGCCTATTCCAAAAGGGGATTGCTGCAGAAAGTTTTCGCTTGAGGTTAAACCGCTTGTAGGATCACTGACCGATTTACAGGTAGGCGAAGAGGTAAAGATAGTTTTTATATCAACAAAGTATCATGCAAGGCTTGACCGCCTGAGCTCCCTCGGGATTATCCCGGGAAATATAATAAAGCTCCATCAGAAACAACCCACCTACGTTATCAGGATAGGTGAAACAGAACTTGCCCTTGACAGTGACCTTGCAAAGGATATCTTTGTTAAAAAGACTTCATAAATTTATATTGACAAATCTGATCTCTATAAGCTAAAACTTATCTTAGATATATTTCGAACAATAGGAGGTGGAATATGGCTAAAGATGCGAGTCGTGAAAAGATTATAAAGGCATTAAACCAGGATCTTGCTTTAGAGATTGCGGCAACACTTCAGTATCTTCATCATCACTGGACAGGAGAGGGGTATGACAGCCCTGCTATTCTTGAACTTTTTGAAAAGATTTCACGTGATGAGATGAAACATATGGAGATGCTTGCAGAAAGGATAAACTACCTTGGAGGTGACCCAACCCTGACCCCATCTGAGATTAAAAAAGGCGGCGACCTCTATAAGATGATTCAGGATGACCTTGATGGAGAGAATATGGCCATAAAGCAATATAAGGCCCATATTAAACTCTTTGATGAATTAGGCGATCCCACAAGCAGGCTGATGATGGAGGGTATACTATCTGATGAGGAGCGTCATGCTGATATCTGGGAGACCACACTGGGTATAAAGAAATAAAATTACGGGAAACCCAGTGTCAGTAAAGAAAGAATATTTTGGATTGCCAAGTAATTCTTGGCGTGACATAGGAATGAGTACCGAATATCCATCTTCTTTAAGTAATTTTTTCTGAAGTCGATTAGCGAGAAGAAATTCTGGCCATTGTATAGTAAATACTGGGTCCAGGCTTTACCTCCTTACACATAACGACAAAACTCACCTGCCGCTATGAAGCGTAGCGGAATAGTGGTCAGGTGGGGCGCCTTGTTAGGCTTTTTTCGCCTTTGCTCTATACTTTTTGGGCAGCAGTGGAATTAAACATCGTAAAGCCCTATTCACAGATTCCGAGTCTGGAAAATACGTTCGAATATCTGGTTCCAGAATAACTGCACCTTCCTTTGGCATCACGTCTTTAACAACAGTTGTGCCATCCGCCTTGTGAACAGTAATCGTATATCCAGCTTGCATGGCCCTATAATGCTTACCACGCACTCCGCCCGTAAAATCATATTCGGCACGCATATTGTTATCCTCTACCTGTATCATTTTAGTCACCCCCTTCTTCATAAAGTTTCCTCTCCGATGGAGTTGCCTTACGACAACTGATAATACGTATGTTTGACAGACGTTCGGTATAAACCACTACCAGCACACGGCCTTTGTCAGAACTGCCGATGTCAATATACCGTTGCTCATCCACTGAGTGGTTAGGGTCAGCTATCGTTATTGAGAAGGGGTCGAGAAAGACCGTAATGGCTTCATCAAAACTGACTCTGTGCTTTTTGAAATTTGTTTTGGTCTTTTCTTCATCCCACTCAAAGTTTAGTTTCATTATGGCTCCTTTGAACCATAGTGTATAGTTATCACGAAAGTAAGTCTAACTATTAAATAAGCTGCAATAGCATTCCACTTTCTGGCAACCTATCTCGTACTACATCCGCCCAAGTTTGATTGAGAAATCTTTCGTATTATCCATCACTTGCCACGACGTTGTCAATCTTATCCTCTCCGAACTATACGGCGATTCCAGCGGCCTATCCCCCTACTGGCCCGCAGCCTATTTCATCCCACATCCTTTCCGTCAAGATCCATGTAACCCCAAGCTATCGGTAGGGCTACAAACCACCTGTCAATCTCAAATCTTTCACTGGATGGTTTAATTTTACTTATTACCATAATGAAAGGTTGTAATATAAAGCATGATTCTCAAATATTGTTTTCAGGCAAAAAGAGAAAATATTGATTAACACTTGTAACCCTGCATTTTGGAAAAGGCTTGAAGATTGTTTA
>MHER01000126.1:0-5563 GCA_001805205.1 Nitrospirae bacterium RIFCSPLOW2_12_42_9
GATAATTATTACCGCCAACATAGTCAAGGCATTTTCTCCTGTCAATCAATGCAACTCCGATTCTTACCTTTCTTATGTCCTCTACGGGCTTTAATGCACCCTCTTTGCATGCCTTTATACATGGAAAGTCAGCACATAGTTTACATGCTGCATCTTTTGGGATTATTACAGGTGTGCCTATCCTTGCGCCTGAATCTGTATCCGCACCTCTTATGCACATATGAGGACAGGCCTTAATACACTCATCGCACCTCGAGCATAAGGTATTAAAGAGCTTCTCCTCTACAGCACCTGGCGGCCGAAGGTAATCCCGCTTCTTCGGAGGATTATTAGTATCTTTTTGAGCCACAACATCAACTACCATCCTTGCAATATCAGCAAACGCACCTTTGAAAAACTCCCTCCTGTTAACCTCTCTGTTATCGCTCATCCTGTAGCAAACCCCTTCCCGCTTCCGGCATCAATCATGTTCAATTGGCCTGCCAATGAGCTGTACCTTTACAATCTCACCAACTAACACCTTCTCCTTATCAGGTGGAAGCACCATAAAGCTATTGGCATATGCCATTGACATTAAAACACCACTCCCCTGCGTACCGGTGGACCTCACAAGATATTTCCCATCTTTATATCTTGCAATCGCCCTTACATAATGTGTCCTTCCCGGTCTGTCATGGAACTCTTCTTCAACAACAGCATCTACAGTTGGCCTGAAATATGAGGTATGGCCACCCATCTTCATAAGCGCCGGTCTTGCAAAGACCTCAAATGTCACCATTGTTGATACAGGGTTTCCCGGTAGTCCGAAGACCGGTCGCTCTCCAACGATCCCGAATGCAATCGGATGACCCGGCCTTATCCCGACAGTCCAGAATTTCATATCAATCCCGTATTCCTTTAATATATCTTTTACAAAATCATATTTACCTACTGAAACACCGCCGGAGACAATAAGCATATCACCAACAAGCCCTTGCCCTATCTTTTCTCTCGTGCTCTCCTTTGTGTCCCTGGCAATACCCACCACATGAGGAACACCTCCGGCCTCAATAA
Organism: Nitrospirae bacterium RIFCSPLOW2_12_42_9; assembly: GCA_001805205.1. GTDB lineage: Bacteria > Nitrospirota > 9FT-COMBO-42-15 > HDB-SIOI813 > HDB-SIOI813 > HDB-SIOI813. Next base: position 1,054 of record MHER01000126.1, read on the forward strand.
CCTGCGAGGCCACTGCGTAACTGTTGCTGTTTGGAATTTTATTCTCAGTGAGCTTTTCATCAAAATCTGCAAGCTCATCCCCTGTTGACATGACATTCACCACAGGTCTCCTGAAGACAGTGACAACCGGTTTACCTATCATCGCAAGAGATCCCAACTGACCAGAACCAATTAGTGTCCCCTTTTTTAAGACCATATCCCCTTCTTTGACATTTTCTCCCCGCTTTCTTATATTCTCCCCCTTCTTTCCTGAGCGGAATATGCTGACCACATCACCCTCATATTTTGTATCTTCAACCCTGACAACAGTGTCAGCCCCATCCGGCACCGGAGCACCTGTCATAATCCTTATTGCCTCACCTTTACCCACAGGCTTATCAGGCATGCTGCCAGCACGGATATCACCTGTTATCTTAAGATTAGCAGACCTCTCCTTTGCTGCCTCTTTAATATCATCCCACTTCACAGCATAACCATCCATTGCAGAGTTATCCCACGGAGGAAGGTATATACTGCTATTTACATCTTCTCCCAGGACACGTCCAAAAGAATCCTGTATTGGAATCCTCTCTGTTCCTAATACCTTTATATTATCCAGAACAATTTTTATTGCATCTTCAACCTGCCGCATATTTAAAGCCTCCTTCCCAATTATAAAAGTGTATTTGCCTCCTGCCAGTCTGTCTGTGTATTCATGTTGAATACTGACCTGAAATCCGGGTCTTCATTGACCAGCTCATCATTCTTTATTCTCCTTACCGTAAGTCCCTGAACCTCATTTATAAATCCCGTAATATTCGGTGAACCATTCTCAAGCCTCTCAAGTATATAAGGCATACACCTCTTGCTATATGCTGCATGAAGCGGATGGAGCAAGCCATCTATATCAGGGACAACTATATCATACATATTTGACTCTTTTATAATCATCTTCACAATTGAAGTATGAATAAAAGGGAGGTCACAGGAGGCCACAAATATTGAACCTGATTTGGCATTATTCAGCCCTGTATATATACCACCAAGAGGACCACGATCAGGGATAATGTCAACTATCTCAGGATATCCGTATCCGGCAAATCTCCCCTCTTTATTCGTTATGATAAGGATATCGTCAAAGATGTCCTCAAATACATTTAGTATCCTTTTAAATACAGGGACACCCCCCACATTCATTAATGCCTTGTCCTGCCCCATTCGACTGCTCCTGCCGCCTGCTAAGATAATTCCAGTCATATAGAAACCTTTAATTATTAATGATGCTTGTGAGGAATAGCACAATCCGACTCATCCCCATGCATCTTCTCAAGGACATGGGGGATTGTTGAAAGGATTACTCCCAGTCCCTCAACAACACCTTTAGGGCTTCCGGGAAGATTAATAATCATAGAGCGACCCCTTGTACCAACATGGCCGCGTGATATAGCAGCCCTTATTGTCTTCTTGCACCCTTCAGCCCTCATTATCTCTGCAAGACCGGGTATCTCCTTTTCTAAAACATTTCTCGTTGCCTCCGGAGTATTATCCCTCGGACTCACACCTGTACCACCTGTGGTTACTATAAGGTCTACCCTCAGTTTATCCGCATATTCTCTCAATTTGTCTTCTATCATCTTCCGCTCATCAGGAATAATTTCATGTACCACAACCTCACCCTCTATGTCTTTAACCATCTCACATATTAATTTACCGCTCTGGTCTTCCCTATCACCCTTTGCTCCCTTGTCACTCATTGTTAACACAGCAACCTTTATCATCTAATTATCCCCCTTTAAAAAGATTACCCCCCACTATCGTGGGTATTCTGAAATTTACCTGCCTGTTGTAAAATTCTTTGTTCAATAAAGTTTGTTATACCCACTGCATCATTGATATTAAATGCCGGGACAGGAATATCCCGGGATTTATCCGAGACAAAAGCTATAATTGAGGAATCGTTCAGGCATCGAAGTTCTCCCGACACCCCCTCTCTGTATACCTCAATCTTTGGATATACATCCCTTTTAAACCCCTCCACTATCAGTATATCTATATTATTTACATATTTATAAAGTACATCTTCAATGGTAAGTTCCAGGTCTGCGTCTGATACCATAAAAAACTGTTTCGGTGATGCGAGGATTACGGTCTTTGCACCGGCAGACCTGTGTCTCCAGCTATCCTTACCCTCTGTATCAATCGCAAACTCTTTGTGGGTATGCTTAACAGTTGCAACTCTATATCCGTGCATTGTAAGTAAATTTATGATCTTTTCAATAAGGGTTGTTTTACCGCTGTTGGATGTACCCACAAAACATAATACAGGTACAGATGACCTGTTAAAAGACATTTTCATCCCCCGGGAAGACTTTCGTTATGCACATTAGCATAACGCATCGTAATCAAAAAATCCAGAAAATTCCTTTTCAATAAATCTCTCAAGGTTTGATGAAAGATACTCAAATTTACAGAGAAACTCCCTTGCTTCCTTTGATAGCTCTGTCCCCCCTCCATTGGCGCCCCCTATTCGGGTATTCAGCATTTTTATGCCGAGTCGTTTCTCCATTGCATGCAAATAACTCCATGCCCTCCTATAGGGGATATCTGCAGCCTTTGCTGCCTGATTTATGGAGCCATATTTATCAATCCCTTTAAGGAGCTGAACCCTCCCCTCTCCAAAAAAGGGGTTGCCATTTATCTCCAACCATAGCTTTGCCCGGACAGAAATAATATTTTTTACCGGGTTACTATTCTTTCTTCCCCTCACCTTTCTCGACTGCATCATCAACCTCTTTACCTACAATATCAATCTCTCTTGTTATACTCTCCTTTACATCATCCGCTGCCTTCTGAAAATTCCTGAATACCCTTCCTACCTCTCTCCCTATCCTGGGCAATTCCTTAGGGCCTATTACCAGTAGGGCGAGGACGAGGATGAGTATTAGTTCTGATGTGCCAATTCCAAACATTAAATATCCTCATGATTCAACCTTAATCGTCCTTCTTATCGCTCCTCTGCCTCATGTCTTCGATCTTGTTTGTCTCAGACACCCCCCTTTTGAATCCGCTGATAGCCTTCCCCAGCCCCTCTCCTATCTGCGGGAGCTTTCCCACACCAAATATAATTACAACAATAGCAAGTATTATTAAAAGTTCTGACATACCTAAACCAAACATGACGTTACCCTCCTTTCGGGCATTATAAACCTTTTACAGCTATAACATTAATATTTTAAACCTTAAAGAGAACCAACGTCAAGGACTTTTTCATACTCTTTTCGTACTCTGTAATTAACATCACTTTAATTTACTTTGTTGAAATAGTACTCAAATTTGTGGTATTTTTAATCCATAACAATGGATAAACAGATATTTTCAGAAAAATATGAGGTGGAGGGAGAGGTTGCCCGTGGAGGTATGGGTGTCATTTATAAAGCAGTACATACAACCCTCAACCGGATTGTAGCAATAAAGGTACTTCATCCGCAGTACAGCGGTGACCCTGCCTTCCTGAAGAGGTTTCTTCGTGAGGCCCGTGCAATGGCAAGGCTGGACCATGAGAATATTATCAGGGTATTTGATGTTGCAGAGGATCATGGCTCACACTACATTGTAATGGAATTCTTCCCGGGCAAAGACCTTAAACAACTCCTTATTGAAAAAGGACGTTTATCCCCTCATGAGGCCCTGTCCATTGCCCTGCAGGTAGCCAATGCCCTCGCCTATGCCCATGCAAGGGGGATTATCCACCGTGATATTAAACTTGGAAATATAATGATAGATAATTCAGGGAGGGCAAAGATAGCTGATTTTGGTATAGCCGCAGCTACTGACGAGATTTCTGTTACAGCAACAGGACAGATCATCGGAACCCCTGAATACATGACCCCTGAACAGGCACGTGGAGAACAGCTCGATGGCCGCAGTGACCTCTATTCATTAGGTATGGTGATCTATGAAACCCTTGTTGGTAAAACCCCATATGAGGGGATTTCGAGGATGGCAATTGTTGGAAAGCTTATATATGAACAGGAAGAGTTTGCCCTCTCCTTCCCCGAGGATGTCCCTTTATCATTACAGGAACTTGTAAGGTTATTATTAAAAAAGCAGGCCGGTAACAGGCTGCCTGATGCAAATACACTTGTTTTAAAAATAAAGGAGTTATCCAAAGATTTTGGTGAGATTAAAATACCTGAACCTTCAGCCCCTGTAACAATTCAACCAACAGCTTCAATCCCTGATGACGAGGAAGGCCCAACTGTAATGCTCAGGGAGGCACCTGCGGAACAGGAATCCCAAACAGTACTGAAAGCCCACACAACTCCATCGGTCTCACCTGCTCCAACTCCACCTCCACCTTCTGCACCAACCAGATCTACAGTCAATAAGACTATTACACCGACTGCGCCCCCTCCATCTACTCCACCGCCTCTGCGTGAACCAACAATGACCCGGACGCCATCTACACCACCTCATGCTGAACCGGCTTCAAATCAGTATAGCCGTCCAACACCGGCTCCATCTGCTTCAG
>MHER01000126.1:5583-8028 GCA_001805205.1 Nitrospirae bacterium RIFCSPLOW2_12_42_9
CAACAAGCAGGCATAACCACGAAAAGGCGGAACATGGTCCCGTTTATTGGTGGGATAGCAGGGGTTGTAATCCTTGCAGGTATAATATTGTTCTATCTTTCTACCCTGGATGAAAAACCTTCTCCACCGCCCCCTCCAAAGATAGACCAGAGGGCAGAATCAGAGACCCTCTCACTCTCAAAGATCAGGGATACCCAACTGTCCATCAGGGATATACAGGATCAAATATCTAAAAATAAGACAGATGCCGATACCTCTGACGCAAAAAAATGGGCCCCAAAGACCTATAAGGAGGCATTAGTCCTTGAGACAAAGGGTTTAGAAAAATTTCAGGAAGGCGGGCGGCTGATAAATCAGAAACAATATGAAGATGCTGATAAAATAATGCAGGATGCCCTTGGTTTCTATACCAGTGCCAATGAAGGGTTTATCAAGGCACGGGAAACTGCTGCTGCACAGCTTGAAAAGAGGGAAAAGGATAAGGCAGCACAGGAGAAAGAGCGTCTTGCAAAGGCTAAGGCTGATGCTGAAAAGACCAGGAAAGAGACACCGGTTCAGGCAGTCAAACAACCTGAAGTTAGAAAGGCTGAACCAACTGCAAAGGTGCCAGTTGTCCAACCACCTCCTCCACAGGTTGCAAAAAAGAGTACCCCTGCCACAGAATCCTCAAGATCTGATATTGATGTGGTAGGTGAAATACTTACTAAATTCAAAATGGCATATGAGAAAAAGGACATGGCCGCTCTGCAGCAGATGACTGAAATGTCCGGAGGGAGGTCAAAATTCCTGCAACAACTCTTCAGGGATTACCCCACTGTAAGGATATCCATAACTGACCTGTCACTTACGGGTGAATCTGCATCTGCAGTGGTCTTTATCGCAAAACTCGTAAACCAGGACGGCGAGACTGTCCCCCCTGGAGAAAAATGGAAACAGGCAAAGGTAGTAATAAAAAAAGAGGGAAATAAATGGGGTAAGATAATCTGGTGACTTATGCTTGAATTCAGGGTTTATCTTGATAAGAAGTTGATCCAGAAGACTGTCATTTCCAAAGGGCAGATCAATATCGGGAGGTCCTCAAATAATGACATTGTGCTCCAGAATATGCATGTTTCAAGACTCCATGTAGTTATAGAACAGGCCGGAGACGGGTTCCGGGTTATAGACAAAAGTACAAACGGTATCCTGATGGATGGAAACAGGGTACCGGAATCATTTCTACTCCCTCCAAGGTGCAGGATTGAGATATACCCTTTTGAGATTGAATGTCTGCGTCAACAGGACGAGAGTACACTCCCTATCAAAAAGACTGATATACATGAATCATCTACAGAAGAGCAGATTATTTATAAGATGACCTCCCAGCCCAATGCAATCTCTTATCATTACGGGACGATTGTAGGTGAAAGCCCTGTTATGCAAAGGGTCTATCAACTGATTGAAGATGTGGCACACACACCGGCCACTGTACTGATAAGGGGAGAACACGGAACAGGAAAAGAGCTTGTGTCAAAAGCAATACACGAGACAAGTCAGCGGAAGGGAAGACCTTTTATTGCAGTAAATTGTGCAGCAATACCTGTTGAGCTTATTGAGAGTGAACTATTCGGATATGAAAAAGGGGCCTTTACAGGCGCCAATACGTCTAAGAAGGGGAAGGTTGAAGAGGCCAATGGAGGCACACTGTTTTTAGATGAAATAGGGGAACTAAGCCCGGCAGCCCAGGCAAAACTCCTTCGATTCCTGCAGGGGAGGACCTTTATGCGCCTCGGAAGCGCCCATGAAATATCGGCTGATGTGCGTATAGTATCAGCAACCAATAAGGACCTTGAAAAATCTGTCCGCGATAATAGCTTCCGGCCAGACCTTTATTACCGGATTAAGGTCGTCCAGATTCAACTCCCACCTTTGCGGGAACGGACTGAGGATATCCCTCTTCTAACCGGGCATATCCTTCAAAAGTTAAGTAAAGAGCTGGAACTCCCCACTGATCCGGTATTGACAGATGAGGCACTTAACCGGCTCCAGACAGCCAAATGGCCGGGTAACATAAGACAATTAGAGAATGTACTATATAGTGCCCTGATACGCTCTAAACCACCTTACATTATTGATGAAAATCTACTACTCTCTGACTCCAGCACATGGACCGGGACACAGGATATAAAAACAGATGAGTCCCCAATTGATTCAATCACAAAACAGTTGCTGCTCAAAGTCCTGAAAGAGAGCAACTGGGATACAACAAAGGCAGCGGAGGTATTGAAGGTCAGCCGTGGAACTATATATTACAAGATGAAAAAATATGGAATAGACATCCAGGAGATATCAAGACAGGGTATAAAATTATAAAAATATATTAAGTGGATTTTAAACTTTTAAAATCCATTTCAAAGATTTGAAATATTTATCAGGTAATATTTAATTCCTTTCGCAAAACAAATA
>MHER01000127.1:0-5448 GCA_001805205.1 Nitrospirae bacterium RIFCSPLOW2_12_42_9
TAAAGCGGTTCAAGGCCGGACCAATGGGAAAGGCTATGCAAAGGAAGAAGTTTATGAGCCATATTACAATGGTTCTTACACCTAAAGCGAAAAGATAGGAGGGAGGAAATTTGGGACAGAAGGTTCATCCTATAGGATTTAGATTAGGGTATACAAAATCCTGGAGTTCAAAGTGGTATGCTGAACGTGAATATGCCTCCTTACTCCATGAAGATATAAGGGTTAGAAAACTTGTAAAGGATAAGTTGTCACATGCAGGTGTTTCAAGGATTGAGATAGAGCGCTCTGCCCAGACAGCAAAGATCAATATTTATACAGCAAGACCGGGAATTATAATAGGCAGAAAAGGTGCAGAGGTGGAAAAGTTAAAAAAGGATCTGGAGCTTGTTACAGGCAAGCAGATACATATCAATATAATGGAAGTTAAGAAACCCGAGGTAGATGCACAGCTTGTTGCTGAAAATATTGCTTCACAGCTTGAAAAGAGGGTTGCATTCAGGAGGGCCATGAAAAAGAGTGTTGCTGCTGCATTGAGATTCCAGGCCCAGGGTATAAAGATCAGGTGTTCCGGACGTCTCGCAGGTACGGAGATTGCCAGGTCAGAGTGGTATAAGGAAGGCAGGATACCCCTGCATACCTTGAGGGCGGATATAGATTATGGGCTGGCTGAAGCAAAGACAACATATGGACAGATAGGGATAAAGGTCTGGATATATAAAGGTGAGATACTTCCGGACAGGGAGGGGATGACAGGTGCTGTCACCTAAGAAGGTAAAATACAGGAAACATCAAAAGGGACGCATGACAGGCAAGGCTTCAAGGGGAAGTGAGTTAAGTTTTGGGAGCTATGGCATAAAGTCTCTTGAACCCGGGTACTTAACAGCAAGACAGATAGAGGCGGCCCGTATTGCAATAACAAGGCATGTCAAGAGGGGCGGCCGGATATGGATAAGGATATTCCCTGATAAACCCATAACCAAGAAACCGGCAGAGACAAGGATGGGAAAAGGGAAGGGGCCTGTTGAGGCATGGGTTGCTGTGATACAACCAGGACGTATTTTATATGAGATGGATGGTGTGACCAAAGAGATAGCACAGCAGGCGCTCAAGCTTGCTGCGCATAAACTGCCTATGGCAACAAAGTTTGTTGTAAGAGGTGAACTATAAAATGAAACATTCATGTCTCAAAGAGACACAAAGGACAATGAAAACAGGCGTAGACGTAGGGACAGACCTTTAGGTCTGTCCAACAGGAAAGGGACAAACCTAAAGGTTTGTCCCTACAGCGTGGTGTTTGGGGGGGATTTTCAGGTGAAACTGAATGAGATAAAAGATGCGACCCCGGATGAATTGTCACAACGTGAAGATGAGCTTAGGAAGGAGTTGTTCAACCTCAGATTCCAGAAGGTGATCAGCGGCCTTGAAAATCCAATGAGGATGAGTCAGGTCAGGAAAGAGATCGCAAGGATTAAAACAATAATGAACGGGAGAAGGATTACGTCCGGAGGTTAAATTGGCACAAAAGAGCAGGAAAGAGTATATAGGCGAAGTGGTAAGCGATAAGATGGATAAGACAGTTGCTGTTATGGTAGAAAGTCTGTACCAACATCCCCAATATGGCAAGGTGGTTAAAAGACGAAAAAAATTTATGGCACATGACGAGGAACGTAAATGTCGTATCGGGGATAAGGTAAAGATAATCGAGACAAGGCCTCTTAGTAAAACAAAAAACTGGAAGGTTATAGAAGTGCTGGAATCCATACATGCCGGAGAGGCGGAGAATCGATGATTCAGCCGAGGACTATTTTAGAGGTTGCGGATAACTCAGGTGCAAAAAAGGTGATGTGCATCAGGGTCATGGGTGGTTCAAACAGAAGATATGCTAGTATTGGCGATATTATAGTGGTCAGTGTTAAGGAGGCACTTCCTGAGGGTAATACAAAAAAGGGGCAGGTTGCAAAGGCAGTTGTTGTACGTTCTGTAGACAGTTTACGCCGTGACGACGGTTCTTATATCAGGTTCGACAGGAATGCAGCTGTCCTTATTAATCCCCAGGGTGAACCAATAGGTACAAGGATCTTTGGTCCGGTAGCAAGAGAGCTGAGGTGGAAAAAGTTCATGAAGATAATATCACTCGCACCAGAGGTGGTTTAATGGGTATGCATATAAAAAAAGGTGACTCAGTTGCAGTGCTGACAGGCAAGGAAAAGGGCAAGAGGGGAAAGATTATAAAAGTCCTCTCTTCCGGCAGAAACCTCAGGGTGCTTATAGAGAGGATTAATATCATCAAGAAACACATGAAACCCAATGCAAAAAATAAAGAGGGTGGAATACTTGAGATGGAGGGACCAATAGAGATTTCAAATGTATCTGTGGTCTGTCCCAAATGTGATAAGGTAACAAGAACAGGAATTAAAATAACGGATGAGAAGAAGGTACGTTACTGCAAGAAGTGCAAAGAGATAATTGACTAATAACAGGTTCAGGAAATTATGGTAAAGACAAAAAGTACAAAAGACATTCCGAGACTTAAAAAGAAATATATTAAAGATGTTATACCGGCATTGATACAGGAATTCTCTTATGAAAATCCGATGGAGGCACCTCATATAAACAAGGTTGTAATCAACACAGGTGTAGGTGAGGCAGTGCAGAACATAAAACTGCTTGATATGGCAGTAGATGAAATCAAGCTTTTAACCGGACAGAAACCTGTAGTTAACAAGGCAAAGAAGTCAATAGCCGGATTTAAACTCCGGGAAGGTATGCCAATTGGATGCAAGGTGACCCTCAGGGGTGACATGATGTATGAATTCCTCGACAGACTGATCAGTATTGCCCTTCCACGAATAAGGGATTTCAGGGGGATAAATGGAAACTCCTTTGATGGTAAAGGTAATTATACTTTAGGGATAAAAGAACAGTTAATCTTCCCTGAGATCAAGTATGAGACTGTCTCTTTTATTCATGGTTTTGATATAACAATTGTAACAAGTGCAAAGAGTGATAAAGAGGGAAAGGCATTATTGAAACTTATGGGTATGCCCTTCAGGAATTAAAATCATTTTTATGGAGAGTGGATGTGGCTAAGAAATCATTGATGGTAAAGGCTAAAAGGGATCCTAAATTCAAGGTCAGGGGGTATAACCGATGTCCGCTATGCGGCAGGTCCAGGGCTTTTCTTCGAAAGTTCCGTATGTGCCGTATATGTTTCAGGGCACTGAGCCTTAAAGGGGATATACCGGGGGTAATTAAATCAAGCTGGTAACAGGAGTTATTAAATGGTAATGACAGATCCAATAGCAGATATGCTTACACGAATAAGAAATGCAAGCAGGCAGGGGCATGCAACTGTTGAGATACCGTTGTCAAGATTAAAGGCCGATATCGCAAAGATATTGAAAGAGAGCGGTTTTATATCTGATTATAAGATAGCAGGGGAAGGCCTTGCTAAAAATATTTGTGTCTATCTCAGATATACCAGAGAAGACACACCCATAATTACAGGCATCAAAAGGGTAAGTAAGCCTGGCTGCCGTGTATATGCGGCAAAGGATGAGGTGAAAAAGGTCATGGGTGGGATAGGGGTTACCATCCTTTCTACATCAAAAGGTGTTGTAACTGACAGAGATGCCAAAAGGATAGGTGTGGGTGGAGAGATCCTGTGTTATATCTGGTGAAGGTTTTAGTGAAGGAAGGGAAATATGTCAAGGATAGGTAAAAAGCCAATAGAGATTCCTAAAGGCGTAGATGTAAATATTAACGGACAGAATGTGGCTGTAAAAGGTCCTAAGGGAAGTCTGCAAAAGTCCTTCCCATCCGAAATTTCGATAACAAAAAAAGATGACGTATTAAGTGTTACCATTGCTAATACTGATAAAGAAACAGGGGCACTTCATGGTTTATCCAGGACACTTATAGCTAATATGATCGAAGGTGTGATGAAAGGGTTTGAAAAGACATTGGAGATAAGTGGAGTTGGTTATAAGGCGATGTTACAGGGTAAAAACATTGTCTTAACCCTCGGCTATTCCCATCAGATAACTTATCCACTACCTGCCGGTATTGATGCTGCCATAGATAAACAGACAGTAGTTAAATTAAAGGGTATTGACAAGGAATTATTAGGCCAAACTGCATCCAATATCAGAAGTCTGAGAGGGCCTGAACCATACAAGGGTAAAGGTGTAAAATATAAGGATGAGAGAATTGTCAGGAAAGAGGGGAAGACCGGGAAATAAGCAAGGTTTAAGGAGAAAAAGAATTGATTAAGTTAGATGAGAGAGAAAAAAGACATAAGAGGATAAGAAAGAAGTTATACGGGACAGAGGAGCGTCCGAGGTTAAGTATTTTCAGGAGCAACAAACACATTTATGCCCAGATAATAAATGATTTAGAGGGAAAGACACTTGTCAGTGCCTCTTCTTTAGAAAAAGAGATTAATGCTAAAAATGTCAACTGCGAGCTTTCAAAACAGATTGGAATACTCCTTGGCAAGAGGGGGCTTGAAAAAGGCATAACCAGGATAGTCTTTGACAGGAGCGGTTATCAATATCATGGTAATATCAAACAATTGGCAGAAGGTGCAAGAGAGGGCGGCCTGCAGTTTTAGCTTAGAAGGAGGTGTTCTTGAGTAAGATTAATCCTGAGGAGCTTACACTCAAAGATAAGGTAGTTCATATAAACCGTGTTGCAAAGGTTGTAAAGGGTGGAAGAAGATTCAGTTTCAGCGCCCTCGTTGTTGTAGGTGATGAGAACGGTTGTATTGGATTTGGTAAGGGGAAGGCCACTGAGGTGCCTGAAGCAATACGCAAGGCAACAGAACACGCAAAAAAGAACCTTATCAGATTTCCCCTGAGGAATTCCACAATACCTCATGAAGTATTGGGACATTTTGGTGCAGAAACTATAATAATGAAACCTGCATCCTCAGGAACAGGGGTTATAGCCGGTGGTCCTGTAAGGGCCATGATGGAGGTTTCCGGAGTTCATAACGTATTATGCAAATCCATCGGGAGCGGGAATCCGTTTAATGTGGTCAGGGCCACTGTAGAAGGTTTGCTTATGCTCCGTAAACCAGAAGATGTTATAAAGGTGAGAGAAGGAAAGGTAGAAGCCGACTCATCCGCAGGAGAGAAGGGATAATGAAAAAGATAGCGATAACCCAGTCAAGAAGTGTTATCGGGACAACGGAAAAACAAAAGAAGACAGTTCGCGGCCTTGGTTTAAGGAAGATTGGCGAAACAGTAATTAAGGAAGATAGGCCTGAGATCAGGGGAATGATAAGAAAGATATCGCATCTTCTGAAAGTTGAAGAGATAAAATAGCAGCATAACAATTGACAGGATATGATATGAAACAATCATGTTACATGTTAACACAAAGGACAATGAAAATGGGCGTAGACGTAGGGACAGACCTTTAGGTCTGTCCAACAGGAAAGGGACA